>DASXND010000166.1:0-21011 GCA_036495265.1 Dyella sp. | reverse complement strand
CGTGTGGCCAAGGGCCATTTCAGCAAGGATCACCACTTCGCCTTCGAGGCGGTGGCCTGGTACTGGCACTTCGTCGACGTGGTGTGGCTGGGCCTGTTCATGTTCGTCTACATCCTCTGAGACGCCCCGGCGTCACAGGCAGAGCCCGCCGAAAGGCGGGCTTTTCGTTTGGATGGACGGTTTCCTGTAGGAGCGCACCTTGTGCGCGAAGAGCCTACGTGGCGGAGACGCCGTGACCGCGCACAGGGTGCGCTCCTACAACGACAACAACTACGGTATTTCCCCTTGGCGTAGCGGCGCGAGGTGTCGCATGCGAGGCGTCGGCGCCAGCGTCACGCTACAATTACTGGCCCACGCCGTGCGGGTGTATCCAGCCCATCCAGATGCCGAACACGACCATCAGGATGAGCAGCACCGACAAGCCGATGCGGCGGGTCAACGCCCACACCGTGCGCTTGCTGCCGTCCTTGTCGGTCATCATGAAAAACAGGGCCTGACCGAGATTGAACAGCACCACCAACAGCAGGATCACCAGCGCGTATTTGTAGATGGTTTCCACGTGATAGGTCCGAACGCTTTAGACATCCGCAGTATAGCGGCCGCTTGCGGTGCCGCCGCGTGAAGTGGCTGCGCCGCCCATCCTGGTTCGCGCTGCTGCTCACGGCGGCCGGCGCCTTGTTGTTCATACGCTTAGGCGTATGGCAGCTGCATCGTGCGGACGAAAAGGACGAGCTTCTGCGACGGTATGCCGCGGCGGACTCGGCGCAGCCGCGCGACTTTGCCGCGGTGGCCCTGGCGCCGCCCGCGAACGCCTTCGCGCGGGTGCACGTGCAGGGCGAATACCTCGCCGATCGCGCCTACCTGCTCGACAACCCGAAGCACGATCAACGCGGTGGTGTGGAAGTCTATGCGCCTTTCCGTCCGCGCGATGGCGAGCGCGTGCTGCTGGTCGACCTGGGCTTCCTGCCAGGCAACGGTACCGACCAGGCGCCACAGCTGCCGTCGCTGCCTACCGGTGAGCAAACCTTGCATGGCCTGTATCTGCCGCCGCCGGGCGTCGGTTTCGAAATGGGCGGCGATGCGCTCGCACGCCAGGCGCACTGGCCCAAGACCACGATCTACCTCAACCTGTCCCAGGTCTCGACCGATCTGGGCTCGCAGCTGTACCCGCAGGTGCTGGCGCTGGACGCGGACCCTGCCGCGATCTTCGTGCGCGAGCACATGCTCGATTTCTCCTCGATGCCGCCAGCCCGGCACCGTGCCTATGCCTTCCAATGGTTCACCTTTGCCGTGGCGGCGGTGGTGATCCTGCTGGTGCTGCATCGCCGCCGCCCCAAGATACCGTCGGACAACTGATGAATAAGCCTGATCCCGCCGCGCTGCGCGCGAGCCGACTGAAACTGTTGCTGATCATGCTGGTGTTCGCCGCGCCCATGGTGGCTGCCGGCGTGCTCACCGTGATGGGCTGGCAGCCCAGCGGCAAGGCCAATGGCCAGGCGATCGTGCCGCAGCGCAACTTCGCCAGCGAGCAGTTGCAGGTGACGCTGGCCAATGGCCAGTCGTGGGCTTGGCGTGCGGACGAACCACAGCTGACCTTGATCGCCCTGGCTGGGCCCGACTGCGCCACGCAGTGCCTGGACGTACTGACCAAGATCGCCGCAGCGCGCATCACGCTCAATCGCAACGCGCCACGCCTGCGCCTGCTGTATGTGGGGAAACCTCCGGCAGAGGCGGCCAGCAGCGGCATGACCAGCTATTGGCAGCTGGGTCAGGACAGCAAGGATCAGTTGGCCGCATTCCGTCCCAGCGCGCCCGACAGTGTGGCCGCCTTGCTGGTGGAATCCGATGGAACGGCGTTGTCGCTCTATCCCGCTGGTTTTGATCCGTCCGGGTTGCGCAAGGATCTGCAGAAGGTCATCCGCTGATGGCTTCCCGTTCCCTGAGAATCCTGCGCGGTCTGGCACTGCTTGCTGCCGTATTTGCGTTCGGCGTGGTGATGTTCGGCGCCTTCGTGCGCCTGTCCAACGCCGGCCTGTCATGCCCGGACTGGCCGACATGCTATGGCAAGGCCAGCTGGCCAGAACACGCGCATGAGATCGTGCAGGCCAATGCGGCATTCCCGGATCGCCCGTTCGAGACGAACAAGGCCTGGCGCGAGCAGGTGCATCGCTTCCTCGCCGGTACGCTGGGCGCCCTGGTGTTCGCGCTGGCCCTGATCGCCAGCTGGCGGCGCCCGTGGGCGCGCTATGCGGTGATCGTGGGAGCCATCTTTGCCGCGGCAGGCGTCACGCTGTATATGCGAGGCGAACACCACTGGTCGCTGTTGCTCTCGTGCGTCGCCATTGGCTTGCCGCTGCTTGCGGCGATCGGGCTGCATCGGCCCGGGGCCTGGCGCATCAGCGTGCTCGCGCTTGCGGTAGTCATCTTCCAGGCCATGCTCGGCATGTGGACGGTGACCTTGCTACTCAAGCCGATCGTGGTGATGGGACATTTGATGGGCGGCATCACCACGTTTGCGCTGTTGGCCTACGCGGCTCTGCGCTTCGCTGGCGTGGGCGTTGACGACGAGCGCTATGCCGGACTGCGCAAGGCTGTGGTGTTTGGCATCGTATTGTTGCTCGCACAGATAGCGCTGGGCGGCTGGACGTCCTCGAACTATGCAGCATTGGCTTGCGGCACCGACTTCCCGAAGTGCCTCGGCCAGTGGGCGCCGCCGACCGATTTTCGCGAGGGCTTCGTATTGTGGCGCGGCATCGGCGTGAACTACGAAGGCGGCGTGCTCGATATGGCCGCGCGCAGTGCCATCCAGATCGCGCATCGTATCGGTGCCCTGGTGGTGTTCTGCTACCTCGCCTGGTTATCGCATCGGGTATCGCGTCGCGGTCTGCGCGGGCTGGGCCTGGCGATTGCGCTGGTCCTGGTCAGCCAGGTCCTGCTTGGCATCAGCAATGTGCATTTTGGTCTGCCGCTGCCGGTGGCCACGCTGCACAATGGCGTCGCGGCCCTGCTGTTGTTTACCTTGCTGGCCACGCTGGCGCGCACGCAGCGTCGTCATGACGACACCATGTTTCTCTCCTTGGGACATCTCTGACGATGAGCAGCCTTTTCCACGAGTATCTGGAACTGACCAAGCCGCGCGTCGTCGCGCTGCTGGTGTTCTGCGCTGTCATCGGCATGTTCCTGGCCGTGCCCGGCATTCCGCCGTGGCGTGCCCTGGTGTTCGGCACCCTGGGTATCTGGATGGCCTCCGCTTCGGCGGCCGCCTTCAATCACCTGATCGATCAGCGCATCGACAAGCTGATGGCGCGCACGGCGCATCGCCCCCTGGCCACCGGACATCTTACGCCGCGTCAGGTGCTGACGTTCGCGCTGACGCTTGGCGTGGTGTCGATGCTGATTCTGGTATTCCTGGTGAATCCGCTCACCGCGCTGCTGACGTTTGGCGGCTTGATCGGTTATGCGGTGATTTACACCGCTTATCTGAAGCGCGCCACACCCCAGAACATCGTAATCGGCGGCCTCGCCGGCGCGATTCCGCCGGTGCTCGGCTGGACTGCGGTGACCGGTGCCTTGCATCCGTTCGCCCTGCAGCTGTGCCTGATCATCTTCGTGTGGACGCCGCCGCATTTCTGGGCGCTGGCGATCTTCCGCCGCGACGATTACTCGCGTGCGCAGGTGCCGATGCTGCCGGTCACGCACGGCGTGGTGTTCACGCGCTGGCACGTGTTGTTCTACACGATCCTGCTGGTGCTGGTGACCTTGCTGCCGGCGCTTACCGGCTATAGCGGCATGGTCTATCTGGGCGGTGCCGTGGTGTTGGGGGCGGGCTTTCTGTATTACGCCGTGCGTCTGCTGAATCCACCGGACGAGTTCTTCGCGATGAAGGTGTTCAATTATTCCATCGTGTACCTGATGGCGCTGTTCGCCTTCCTGCTCGCCGACCATTGGTTGATGGAGCCGTTGGTGCAGCAGGGGATGGTGTTTCAGCGTTCGGTGTGACGTTAGCGGTCTGCCGGAAGGTCGCGTCGCGCACGCTTTGCTCCTTCTCCCCAAGGGGGAGAAGGCTGGGATGAGGGGCGGGTGCTTGCGATAGCGCTAAAACTGAGCGTTATGGCAAGGGTGCCGCTTACGCAGCGGGCGTTTCGATCGCCTGCCGGCGCTCGAGTCACTTTTCTTTTGCTGGCCCAAAAGAAAAGTAACCCAAAGAAAATGGCCTGAAGAGCTCATAGCATGGCGCGGGACACGAGCCTGAAGGGCATCGCCAGGCGGAAAAGTTGCGGCCCATGGCGCGAGACAGCCGCTACCCCGCAACGCGCCGATGCGATGAGGACTTAAGGCTGGCTTGACCGACGGTCGAGACGTTTGCTCAACCGAGAGATGGCCACAAGGCGCATGCCTTAAGCCCTCTGCGCGCCGGCGCGTTGCGGGGTAGCGGCTGTCTCGCGCCATGGGCCGGCAACGATCAGATCATCGCGACCTTCCAACGCTTCTGTCCCACGTAGTGCTGCCAGCTCTAGAGGCCGTTTTCTTTGGGTTACTTTTCTTTTGGGCCAGCAAAAGAAAAGTGACCCGGACCGCGGCAGCGGTTCGGAACGCCCGCTGCGTAAGCGGCACCCTTGCCATAACGCTGAGCTTTAGCGATGTCGCGAGCACCCGCCCCTCATCCCAGCCTTCTCCCCCTCGGGGAGAAGGAGCAGAGCGTGCGATCGCTACTGCGCGGTGGTCGGTGCGCTTGCCGCGGGACTCGCGCTGAGCAGGTGCTCGGCATCGATGCGGTCGAACGTATAGCGCTGGGCGCAAAACTCGCAGATCACCTCGATCTCGCCATCGCGATCCTCCAGCGTGGCTTCGACTTCGTCGCGCCCCAGCGCACGCAACATCGCTTCCACCCGCTCGCGCGAGCAGCTGCAGCCGAAGGCCAGCGGACGTGGTTCGAACAGACGCACCGATTCCTCGTGATAGAGGCGGTACAGCAGCTGTTCGGGCGCGGTGGTCAACAACTCGGTGTCGCCTAGCGTGGCGGTGAGATGCTGGATGCGCGTCCAGGCGTCTTCATCTTCCACGGCATGGTGACCACCCTCGCCGGGCAGCTTCTGCAGCATCAGGCCTACCGCGTGCTCGCCATCGGCAGCCAGCACGATGCGTGCAGGCAACTGCTCGGACTGGCTGAAATAATTCTCCAGCGCCGAGGACAGGTTCGGATGCTGCAGATCGACCAGGCCCTGGTAACGCTGGCCGCGCTCGGCATGACCGATGGTGATGGCCATGATGGCCTTGGGCAGGGCGGCCAGATCCAGCACTTCCGGCAAGGGATCATTCCAGCGCGCCAGGCCGCGCAGGCGGCCCTGGTCGGTGCATTCGGCAAACAGCATGCGTAGCGCGCCATCGCTCTTCAGCTCGACCGACAGCGCACCATCCAGCTTGATGTTGCCGGTGAGCAGCGCGCTGGCAGCCATGGCCTGGCCAAGCACCGACTGCAAGGCGGCCGGGTATTCCGCACGGCCCGCTATCTCGCGCCAGGCCGGCCCCAGCTGGACCAGTACGCCGCGCACGCCAGCGCGCTCGAGCATGAAGCGGTGCAGCACATCTTCGACAAGCACGGTTTCCACGGATAGACCTCCCAAGAACAATCTCAGTAGGTGGGGGCAGTGCCGCGGCAGCTCAACGGCCGCTGATCCAGGCGGTCAGGCTGCCACCTGTCGGCACTTATACTGCTTGCAACCTCTCCAGCACATCGCCATGACGCCACGACGCCCGTTTCCTGTCCGCCTGCTGCGTTCCCTGCTGATCCTTGTCGTGTCCTGGCTGGCACTGAGTTGGCTGGCGGTGTTGGTGCTGCGCTTCGTGCCGCCGTGGAGCTCGGCGGTGATGATGGAACGGCGACTGGGCGCGCTTATCCACGGTGAGACTGGCTTCCAGCTGCGCCAGCGCTGGGTGCCATCGTCACAGGTGTCGCCGTATGTACCGCTGGCCATGGTGGCCGGGGAGGACCAGAAGTTTCCGTTCCACCATGGGTTTGATTTTGACTCCATCCAGAACGCCATGGACGCGGCCGACGAGGGCAGGCGCCTGCGCGGCGCCAGCACGATCAGCCAGCAGACGGCCAAGAACCTGTTCCTGTGGAATGGTCGCAGTTTCGTACGCAAGGGGCTGGAGGCGTATTTCACGGTGCTGATCGAGCTGACCTGGCCCAAGCAGCGCATTCTTGAGGTCTATATGAATATCGCCGAGCTCGGCAACGGCATATACGGCGTTGGCGCGGCGAGCGATGCGTTCTTCCACCAACCGCCAGCTCGCCTCAGCGCGGCCCAGGCGGCGCGGCTGGCGGCCGTACTGCCCAACCCTCGGCTCTTGCATGCCGACAACCCCAGCGCCTATGTGCAAAGGCGCGCCAACTGGATCCAACAGCAGATGGCTCAGCTTGGCGGCCCGGACTATCTACAGAGCCGCCGGCCACCGCGCGCGCAACGCCAACGTTGACGCTCGCCGCCGCGGCGCCACTGCACTAGCATGCAGCATCCTTTCCAGCATCCTTGGCGCCGCCCATGCCCCGCCTAACCGTCGTTGTGCCCGCCCATAACGAAGTCGCCGTGCTGGAAGCCTTCCATGCCAGGCTAGGCCGCGTGCTTGAGGAGCTGCCACTGGATGGCCGCGTGCTGTATGTCGACGACGGAAGCACCGACGCGACCTGGCGACTGATCGAGGAGCTGCTGGCCCGTGACCCGCGCGTAGGGGCGATCAAGCTTTCCCGCAACTTCGGCAAGGAGGCGGCACTGACGGCCGGCCTGGACCATGTCGACGCGGACGCTGTGGTGGTGATCGATGCCGACCTGCAGGACCCGCCGGAACTGATTCCCTCGCTGGTGGAACAGTGGCACGCAGGCTTCGACGTGGTTTATGCCACGCGCACCGCCCGCGCCGGCGAAACCGGCCTCAAGCGCCTCACCGCGGCGCTGTTCTACCGCGGCATGGAGCGTCTGTCGGATACCCCGATACCACGCGACACCGGCGACTTTCGCCTGCTGTCGCGCCGGGCACTGGACGCGCTGCGCCAGCTACGCGAGCGTCAGCGCTTCATGAAGGGTCTGTTCGCCTGGATTGGCTACCGGCAGACCGCCGTGCACTACCTGCGCGAGTCGCGCCAGGCCGGCTCGACCAAGTGGAATTACTGGCGACTACTGCAGCTGGCCATGGAGGGTGTGACGTCGTTCTCCACCGCGCCACTGCGACTGGCCACCTGGGTGGGCCTGCTGTCTTCGCTGGTGGCCTTTCTGTATGGGCTATGGGTGTTTGGCAAGGCCGCCTTGCACGGCGACCCCGTGCAAGGCTACCCGTCGTTGATGGTGGCGATCCTGTTCCTGGGTGGCGTGCAATTGTTGGCGCTGGGCGTGATCGGTGAGTACCTCGGCCGCAACTACGCTGAGAGCAAGCAACGGCCGCTGTATTTCATCGAAGAACAGCGATCCCATCGGGCGAAATGACGAGCTCGCGGCGCCTGCCGCGCGCGCCTTCAAGTCGTCTCTAGCAGCTTCACATCCCACCAACACCATGCGGCCCACAGCGGCGCTAGACTGACGGCATGCGGCCCGTCCGCGGTCGCGTGGGAGGTTCAAGCATGCGTCAAGTCAAGCATTTGCTGGAAGGCAAGGGCAACGACATCTACAGCATCGCACCGGACGCACCTGTACTCGATGCGATCAAGCACATGGCGGAACGCCGCGTCGGCGCGTTACTGGTGATGCGAGGCGAACGACTGGTCGGCATCCTTTCCGAGCGCGACTATGCCCGCAAGGTGATCCTGCAAGGGCGGTCCTCCGCCCAGACCGCGGTCTCGGAGATCATGAGCAGTCCGCCGCTGACGGTGGGTCCGGACACCGATGTGTTCGACTGTATGCGCCTTTGCACCGACAGCCGCATTCGCCACTTGCCGGTGGTCAGCGGTGAGCAGGTGATCGGCGTGATCTCGATCGGCGATCTGGTGAAGGAAGTGATCGACGCGCAGGCCGAACAGATCGAACAGTTGCAGCGCTATATCACCAGCTGACCAAAGCAGGCGCTCAGGCTTCGGCCGGTCGCGCCTGGCCCACGTTTGCCGGTTCGTCCTGCTGCTCTGGCAGCAGGTCGGGCGAACGACCCGCGCGTGCGGCCACCCAAGTGGCCAGTACCGACACGCCCGCACCGATCGCCGCCATGCCACCCACGGCCACGCCGAACTTGCCCAGCAAATTCACGCCGCTGGTGACCACAACGTCACCGAAGCGCCAGATCGCCGTCTCGACGAAATTCTTGCCCTTGTAGCGCGTCTCTCGCGGTACCCGCGTATACAGCGCATCCACCGCCGGCTTGGTCATGCCATAAGCAAAACCGCGCGAGCCGATCAGGGTCACCGACAGCATCGGCATGGCGAAACCAAGCAGGGAAAGATTGCCGTGGCCGAGCACCATCAAGCCACCAAGCAACGCCAGATTGACCAGCGACGGCACGACCAGTCCCCACGTCGTGCCACGGCGTATCAGCAACCAGCGGGTAAAGGTCAGCTGCAGAACCACACCAAGGATATTCGCCGCCAGATCCAGATCGTTGTAGAAGGACGTTCGCGCGATCTTGTCCGGCAGATGGATCTTGGTGTAGTCCGCCATCAGCGCATAGGCCAGCGTACCGATGCCGTCGCCCAGCACCATCAGGATCGCCATGTAGCGCAGGAAGGGTCGCGTCCACAGTTCCTTGATGCCTGCCCACAGCGAACCGCCAATGACCTCATCGCGCTGCATCGGCGAGCGACAATCGAGGCGCGAAGAAAGCGCCAGCAACACGACAAGCGCGGCCAGAAGAGCGCCCGCCGATACCATCAGCAACGGCGCCACGCCGATCGTCTGCACCAATAGCTTGGTCACCAGTGGGCCGAAGATGGCGCCCGCCATGCCGCCCAGCGCGATCAACGGAAACACGCGACGCGCCTGCACGCTGTGGAAGATGTCCGCCATGAAGCTCCAGAACAGCGACACCACGAACAGGTTGAACACGCTGACCCAGACGAAGAACACCACGCCCAGCTGGCGTGCGCCAATGCGATCCTGCGCCACGAAGGCGGGCACGAAAACGAGTAGGCAGGCGATGAAGAAACTGTAGGTCCAGCCCAGCAGGCGCCTACGCGGAAAATGCGCCACCAGCGCACCAAACACCGGCGTCAACAACAACATCACGCCAAACACGCTGCCGTAGAACAACGGCAGCGACTGCGAGCCGACCGCGCCGCTGAGCTGGTCGCGCACGGGCCGGATGATGTAATACGCCGTCATCACGAAGAAGAAGGCGACGGCCGACAGGGTCGAGGCGAGGCCTTCGTTCGCTGCGGCGGGTCGAGGGGTATTCACTGGCGTATCCAGCCGAGGTCGGGCACAGACTAGCATGCGACTATGACGGGCATGGACGGGGGAATGGGCGTGACTTACGACTACATCATCGTGGGTGCGGGCTCGGCGGGCTGCGTGCTGGCCCATCGACTGAGTGCGCACGCTGGCAAGCGCGTACTGCTGCTGGAGGCTGGTCCCAGCGACTGGCATCCGCTGATCCACATGCCGGCGGGCATCGCGCGCCTTGCCAACAACCGCCGACTCAACTGGAACTATCGCACCGAGCCGGAACCGCAGTTGCTCAACCGCCGTTTATGGTGGCCTCGTGGCAAGACACTCGGCGGCTCCAGTTCGATCAATGCGATGTGCTACGTGCGCGGGGTGCCCGGCGATTACGACGCCTGGGCGCGCGCAACCGGCGATGCGCGCTGGTCGTGGCCGCAGGTGCTGCCGTGGTTTCTAAAGAGCGAGGACAACAGCCGCGGCACCAGCCCACTGCACGCCACGGGTGGGCCACTCGGCGTCAGTGATCTGCGCTATCACAACGTGTTATCGACAGCCTTCATCGAAGCGGCGGCCAGCGCCGGCCATGCACGCAACGATGACTTCAATGGTCCACAACAGGAAGGCTTCGGTCTCTATCAGGTCACCCAGCGCGGTGGCGCGCGTTGTTCCACCGCCACCGGCTTTCTGCAGCCTGTGCGCCAGCGGGAGAACCTGGAGGTGCGCACGAAGGCCGCCGTTGCACGCGTCGTCATCCGCCACGGCCGCGCCGTCGGCGTGCAGTTGCAGGGCGATACGGCCTTGCTTGAGGCAGGCGAGGTGATCCTCGCCGGTGGCGCGATCAACACGCCGCAACTGATGATGCTGTCGGGCCTGGGCCCCGCCGATCATCTGCGCGAGATGGGCATCGTCGTGGTGGCCGATCTGCCCGAGGTGGGCGCCAACCTGCAGGACCATCTGGATATCTGCACGCTCGACGGCAGCACCCAGCGCATCACCTACGACCATCTCAACGAACTCGCGGCGGGCTGGCGCTTCCTGCGTCATCGCGATGGACCGGGCAGCTCCAACGTGGCCGAAGCCGGTGGTTTCTTGCGTAGCCGCCTGGCCACCGACGAGCGCTGCGACGTGCAATTCCATTTCGTGCCCGCGCTGCTCGACGATCACGGTCGTCATCGACTACCCGGTTTTGGGTATACGGTGCACGCCTGCTATCTGCACCCGCGCAGCCGCGGTCGGTTGCGCCTGCGCTCGGCCAATCCAGCGCAACCGATTGCCATCCACGCGAACTATCTCAGCGATCCGGAAGGCCACGATCTGCAGCGGATGATGGAAGCCGCTCGTCTCTCTCGCGAGATCCTGGCCCAATCGGCTTTTACTCCATACAGGGGTGCGCCGGTGTTTCCGGAGCGCGCATTAAGCACCGACGCCGACTATGTCGATTTCATACGCCGCAAGGCGGAGACGATCTATCACCCTGTCGGCACCTGCCGCATGGGCAGCGATGCCGCTGCGCCGCTGGACAGCGAGCTGCGGGTGCGCGGCGTAGATGGCCTGCGCGTGGTTGACGCCTCGGTGATGCCGAGCCTGCCGAGCGGCAATACCAATGCGCCCGTCATCATGATCGCCGAGCGCGCCAGCGCCTTGATCCTGAACGAAACTTTGAAGGGATAGGGCCAGCAGCCCCCTACTCGCAGACAGCTTCAACGCGTACCTGACAACGGGGACTTTCGGCCTGACCTGGGTTACTCTCGGCCAGGCGTCACGGAGGGATCCGACGCGCATCCACCTGGCCCGGCCTGTCCGGCGCCGATCCAGTTGCAACGGCGCCAGCAGGCTCCACCACAGCGTTCGAGTAGTATGACGTTACGCACGATGCCCCTTTTGATCGCCGCGGCGCTGGGCCTGTCCAGTGGGCCGTTGGTGGCCGGCCCGGTCGAGTCTCCGGCGGCGCAGCCTGCCGGTGCCTCCGCGCTGCCGCCCACCCTGCCCGCCGATCGCGTCAAGGAAACGCTGGACGCCTATCAGCAGTGGCTGCAGAAACTCGACGAGCGCAATTCGGTGGCGGGCCTGGCGACGGCCGTCGTGGTGGGCGACAAGGTCGTGTTCGAGGACACCATCGGCTACGCCAATGCCGCCACGCGCGAGCCGGTGACGCCGGAAACCGTGTTTCGCCTGGCCTCGCTGTCCAAGGCATTTGCCACGGCGCTGGCCGGCGTGCTGGTAAACGAAGGCAAGCTGGACTGGGATACCAAGCTGGCTAGCGTACTGCCGTTCTTCAGACTCAAGGACGGCTCGGCGCAGCAGCAGGCGACCGTGCGCGACATTCTCGGCCAGCGCGTGGGCCTGCCCAAGAACACCTACGACAACATGCTCGAGGAGAACATCCCCTACGAGGAACTGGTGCGTAAACTCGATGAGGTCGACCTCACCTGCGGCGTGGGCCAGTGCTATGGCTACCAAAACGTCGCCTTCAGCCTGATCGGCGACGTGATCTACGCGCAGACCGGTGACTTCTTCAACCGCCAGGTCGACAAGCGCATTTTCTTCCCGCTGGGCATGAAGACCGCCAGTTATGGCCGCGAAGCGTTGGAGTCGAGCAAGAGTTGGGCACGCCCGCATCGCCCCAGCGGCGGTGGCTGGTTGCCCTTCGAACCCAAGGAAGCCTATTACCGCGTGGCGCCCGCCGCTGGCGTGAACGCCAGCCTGCGCGACATGGAGCAGTGGCTGATTGCACAGATGGGCGGCCGCCCCGACGTGCTGCCACCCCAACTACTGGAAATGCTGCACTCGCCGGAAGTCGCCACCCCGGTCGAATTGCGCTCGACGCCATGGCGACGCGCCCGCTTGAGCGACGCCAGTTACGCCCTCGGCTGGCGCGTGTTCGAGTACGGCGGGGAGACCCTGGTCTTCCATGCCGGTGCGGTCGAAGGCTATCGCACGATGATCGGCTTCTTCCCGAAATATCACGTTGGCGTGGTGACGCTGTGGAATTCCGCTGGCCCGGTCCCCTCGGGCCTGATGCCCGAAGTCCTGGATGGCCTGCTCGGCCTGCCGCATGTGGATTGGGCTGGCCTCGATAGCGATGCGCCAGCAAAGACGGCCGCAACCGCCAAGGGCAAGACGCGCAGCAAGACCAAGACCGCGGCGAGCGGTCACGCACGCCACCAGCCGCTGACGGCTGACCCATCTTCGGGATCATCCGGCCCCTGACAGCAAAAAGGCGCTGCATGAACATGCAGCGCCTCGTCGTTCGTTCGGTCCGCGCGTCCGTGCGGACCGCTACCGATCAGTTGAGCTTGAAGACGATGCGACGCTTGTCCTGCGAGGGCACCGGTGAGCCATTCTGGGTCGCCGGCTGGTACTTCCAGCGGCTCACCGCTTCGACCGCCGCGCGATCGAACACGTGGCGTGGCTCTGCATCGACCACCTTCACATCATCCACGTTGCCCTCCGGCGTGACGGTGAAGGTCAGCTCCACCCAACCTTCCTGGTTGGATCGCATCGCCGTCGCCGGGTAGCGCGGACTGACATTTCTCATCAGCACCGCACCGCGTGAGCCGGCAGCATTCGCGCTTTCGTTCGCCACGCCCGCTGTGCCTGCCTGCGACTGCCGCGCCGACTCGGTCGATGTCTGCTGTTGCTGGGCAAGACGTGCCTGAGCAGCCTTCTGCTGCTGTTCGGCGAGCGTCCTCTGCTGCGCTTCGGCCGCCTGGCGATCGGCCTCGGCCTTGTCGGACACGGCCTTCTGGGCAGCCAGTTGCGTCTGCTTCTCCTTGTCCGATGCCTGCTGCTGCTCGCGGTCCTGCAGCTTGCGCTGGGCGTCCAGCTTCGAACGCAGGATCGTCAGCGTGTAGTTCGCCGGATCGGCCTTGGCGAGCAGATCGATCTGCCGCTGGGCTTCGTTGAAGTCGCGCTGGTTGATCGCCTGTTCGGCGACGCTGGAGCCGACCGGGAAGGTCTCGCGCAACGCATCCGTCGCGACCTGGTTGCCTGGCTGCTTCTCCAGCACCTTGAGGTAGAACTCGAAGGCATTGTTGCCGGCGGGCGCCAGCAGGCGCTGCTCATTGACGGCCTTGCGGGCCTCGGAGAGCAGCTGGTTGGTACTCATCGCCGCCACGTTGACCGGCGGTGGAGGCGCCTCACGACCGGCCACTACCGGCGTCGACGGATGTGCGCCAACGTCAGTTTCGACCAAGTCCTGATGCGGCTTGATGATTAGGAACCAAGACGCCGACGCGAGTACGGCGACGACGGCGACGATGGCGATGGCGGCTGGCCGAACGGCCCCGCGCGCACGGCGACGCGCATGACATTTATATCGGGTATCCATGGTCTCTCACTGAGTGTCACCAGATACCCGCGCTTTTTCCCCCTGTGAATCCAGGAGCGGGAACCTCCCCAGGCTCGCCGCGGCGCGGATGTACGAAAGGTAACCGTAATGTGGCACCACGGCAAATCGTGCGTGGCGTCACGTCGCGGAGATCAGGACCGGGCCGGTAGGTCACGGCCGCGTCATCGTGGCGACATCCGAGGTCATCTAAGAATTTTTCGTACCCCAGAAACGAAGCGTCCCGGCAAAGGCCGGGACGAATCGCGCTTTCGAAGACTCTCCCCGCGCTGGGCACCGCGGGGAGAAAAGTCGGTGAAGCTAGTTATGTAAGTTAATACTTACTTCTTCGCGACCTTGGCGACCTTGGCGGTCTTCGTGGTCTTGGTGGCTTTCACCACCTTGGCAGCGGCAGCCTTCTTCACGGTCCGCTTGGCAGCCTTCTTCGCTACCTTCTTCGCGACCTTCTTAACAGCGACCTTCTTTACAGCAGCCTTCTTGGCGGCCGCCGGACGCTTCTTGGCGACAGCTTTCTTGGCGACCTTCTTGGCAGCCTTCTTGGCGACCGGCTTACGGGCAACCGGCTTCTTCGCGGCGGCCTTCTTCACGGCGGTTTTCTTGGACGCCTTCTTGGCGGCCGGCTTCTTTGCAGCGGCTTTCTTGGCAGTGGCCATAGTTCGTCTCAGCTCCTCATCAGTTGGCAGTGGTTGCCCAGTAAAAGCATGTAGGAACGCCTCCACAAGCAGATCGCTATTGGTGGCGTGCCGAAGATTGTTCACCTGACGACGGGTGCGTTCGTCAGAAAGGGGCCTTAGAACGTGCAGCGGGATCGAGACCGTGATCTTGCGTACTGCAGAGGCCTTTTCTCCATGCTCGATATAAGGCGGTATGAATTTCGATGTTGCCATAGCACCCGTTCTCCGTGTTCCGATGCGAAAGCTATTCCTGAAGATTTCAACTGTCAATTGATTTTAGCTACAAAATCAATTCGTTTCATCCACCCCCAGCAGGGTCCAAACCCCCGCCCGACAAGGCCTGAGGGGGTCAAAGGGTATTTCTAGTCGGACGTCCATACCGCTAAATTCAAATCCACCTAGATAACCAGTTAATGCAATAAAACCGCTTAAAACAAGGTGTTTCAAGCCACCCCGAGACACTGCGCCAATGCACTCACTCACCACGTATTTCATTGAATACATAGGGCAAGTTGGGTGCCCCATGAGGGGGCTTGAGAATGAACAAAACACGACTTAAATGATCTGCTCGGCCAACCCCGAAAGAAGGTCGTCTGACCCGTCCATCGGACTCCGAATCGGTCGCGAAGCCCCTTCATCCAAACCCGACACGCCGTTGCGAACCCCTTCCGGGTGTACGTCATGGACATCTATCGGCATAGCCGTCGGTAACTTTTGCAGCGACCAAAATGCCGCTCGCCCGGCTGCCGATGTCACCCGATGATGCGCTTGAGGGGTTTCCTCTCGACGCATGCATTGCCGGCGAACCGATCATCCGGTTGATGCAGTGGCACCCGCCAATGTCGGTGCTACGTGATGAGGATCGCCGAGGCCCCTCCCCTCAAAAAGACGCCGGCCGCTTTGGGGCGGCCGGCGTCGGGTGAAGCGGCGAACGCGGACTTAGTGGTCTTCGTTCTCGATCAGTTCGGCATAGGCATTGGCGTCGAGCAGCTCATCCAGCTCGGCCCGGTCGCTGGCGCGAACCAGGAAGATCCAGCCGTCACCGAAGGCGTCTTCGTTGATCGCCTCGGGCTTGTCGTTGAGGCCTTCGTTGACCGCCACGATCTCGCCGGACACCGGGCTGTAGATGTCCGAGGCGGCCTTGACCGACTCGACGACGGCCACGCCGTGGCCGGCCTGCACGCTGGCGCCGATCTCCGGCAGCTCGACGTACACCAGGTCACCGAGCTGGCCCTGGGCATGCTCGGAAATACCCACGCGAACCAGGCCGTCGTCTTCGACGCGGGCCCATTCGTGGGACTTGAGGAATTTCAGATCGCCGGGAATCTCGCTCATGATCGAATCCAGTCGTTGGTCTTGGGTCGGGGATGAAGTAGCAATTCTAGCCGCTTCATTCTTATGGCAACACCGGTCGTGATGTTGCCGTCGAGGTCAAATGCCTTCGCAGGGCTTGCCGTCGCGCACGAACGGGTACTTCACCACGCGCACCGGTACTTCGCGGCCACGGATGTCGACGCGCACGTCGCCCGGCTCGCCCGAAGGGATGCGCGCAAAGGCCACCGCCTTGTTGAGCGTCGGCGCGAAACTGCCGGACAGGATCTCGCCGGCACCGTTGGCGGTGAGGACCGGCTGGCCATGACGTAGTACACCCTTGTCGTCCAGCACCAGGCCGACCATCACGCGCTTCACACCCTCGGCCTTCTGCGCCTCGAGCGCCTTGCGGCCGATGAAGTCGCGCCCCTCGTCGAGTGCGATGGTCCAGCCGAGGTTGGCTTCCCACGGCGACACGGTCTCGTCCATGTCCTGCCCGTAAAGATTCATGCCAGCCTCCAGGCGCAGCGTGTCACGGGCACCGAGGCCGGCCGGTGCAACGCCGGCGTCGACCAGCGCCTGCCACAAGGCCACGGCGTGCTCCTGCGGCACGATGATCTCGAAACCGTCTTCTCCGGTGTAGCCGGTACGGGCGATGAACAGCGGCATGCCATGCGGCCCCTGCGCGGCGGCGGCGGCGAACTTGCCCAGCTTGCCCATGCGCTGGTGATCGATCTCAGCCAGCAATCCGATGGTTTTGGCGCGGGCGGTGGGGCCCTGCACGGCGATCATGGCGAAGTCGGGACGCTCCTTCACCTGCACGTCGAAGGACTTGGCCTGCTGTTCGATCCAGGCCAGGTCCTTTTCGCGGGTGGCGGCATTGACCACCAGGCGGAAGAATTCTTCACCCAGGAAATACACGATGAGGTCGTCGATGACGCCGCCCTGCGGGTTGAGCATGCACGAATACAGCGCCTTGCCATGGAGCTTGAGCTTGTCGACGCTGTTGGCCAGCAGGTGACGCAGGAAGTCCCGCGTGCGCGGGCCATGCAGGTCGACCACGGTCATATGCGAGACGTCGAACATGCCGGCATCGCGACGCACGACGTGGTGCTCTTCGATCTGCGAGCCATAGTTGATCGGCATGTCCCAGCCACCGAAATCGACCATACGCGCACCGAGCGCGCGATGGGTGTCATTAAGTACGGTCTTCTCGGTCATCGCTGTCGTGCTCTGGGGAAAGGAATATTATCGCCGCGGGCACCAGGCATTCCAAGCCGAGCGACGCCGGTTCACCGTGCGTCGCCGTATCGATCACCGCGTCGTGCAGCGCAGCACTCTACGCGCCCGTGCATCTAGCTCGAGTGATGCGGTCCCAATCCCGCGAGCAACTGCTCGACCACCTGCTCGGCCAGCTGCTCGGGGCGCAAGCCTGCGGTGCGCAGGTGCAGCTCGGCCTGCTCGGGCGCCTCATAGGGCGAGTCGATACCGGTGAAGTTGAGGATCTCGCCGGCACGGGCCTTGCGGTACAAGCCCTTGGCATCGCGCCGCTCGCATTCCTCCAGCGTGGTGTCCACGAACACCTCGAGGAACTCGCCGCCGTCGAACAGGCCGCGGGCGAAGCGGCGCTCGCTCTGGAACGGCGAAATCACACAGACCAGCACGATCAGGCCGGCATCGACCATCAGATGCGCCACTTCGGCCACGCGACGCACGTTCTCCACGCGCGCCTCCGCCGTGAAGCCAAGATCCTTGTTGAGGCCGTGGCGCAGGTTGTCACCGTCCAACATATAGGTGTGGTAGCCGAGCGCGTGCAGACGGCGCTCCACCAGGTTGGCCACGGTGGACTTGCCCGCACCCGACAGGCCGGTGAACCACAGGCAACGCGACTGCTGCCCCTTGCTGGCGCTACGAACATCCTTAGTGAGGTCGGTATGTTGCCAGTGCACGTTGGCGGCACGGCGCAAGGCGAAGTCGAGCATGCCGCAGCCGACCGTGGCGTGGGTCTGCCGATCGATCAGGATGAACCCCCCGAGCGTGCGGTTGTCCGCATAGGACTCAAACGGTATGGCGTGGTCGAGGTCGATATTGCAGTAGCCGACCTCGTTGAGGTCGAGCCGGCGCGCGGCCAGTTGGGCCTGGGTATTGACGTCGACCTTGTGCTTGATTGAGGTGACCCGCGCATTGACGGTACGCGAGCCGATCTTCAGCCAGTAAGCGCGATTGGGCAGCAAGGCCTCATCACCCATCCACAACAGGTGCGCGGCGAACTGGTCCGCCACCGGGGCTGGCCGGGTGGCATCGGCGATCACATCGCCGCGACTCACGTCGACCTCGCGATCCAAGGTCAAGGTCACCGCCTGGCCGGCCGTCGCCTCCGCAAGATCGCCGTCGGCCGTCACGATACGTTCGATACGTGCCCGCTGCATGGCCGGCTGCACGACGATCTCACTGCCCACCGCCAGCTGGCCGCCACAGATCGTGCCGGCATAACCACGGAACGAGGCATCCGGCCGGTTGACCCATTGCACCGGCATGCGGAAGTCGACCGCTTGCGTCGCCGACGTGTCGGCCGACTCCAGCAGTTCCAGCAGGCAGGGACCGCGATACCAGGGCATGCGCTCGGAACGCTGGCCGACGTTGTCCCCGCTCGGGGCCACCACCGGCAGGCAGTGCACGCTGGTGATACCCAGATGCGCTGCCAGTTCGCGGTATTCGTTCGCGATGGCGGCGTAGACATCGTCCCGGTAGTCGATCAGGTCCATCTTGTTTACCGCCAGAACCACCTGGCGGATACCCATCAGGGCGCAGATATAGGTGTGCCGCCGCGTCTGCGCCAACAGACCCTTGCGTGCGTCCACCAGCACCACCGCCAGCTCGGCATTCGAGGCACCGGTGGCCATGTTGCGCGTGTACTGCTCATGCCCCGGGCAGTCGGCCACGATGAAGCTGCGCCGCTGCGTATGGAAATAGCGGTAGGCCACGTCGATGGTGATGCCCTGCTGACGTTCGGCATCGAGGCCGTCGGTGAGCAGGGAGAAATCCAGCTGATCGGGCGCATCGGCGTGCAGCTTGCGGCTGTCGCGGATCAGCGCGGCGACCTGGTCTTCCGGCAACATGCCGGCGTCGTACAGCAGCCGACCCAACAGGGTGCTCTTGCCGTCGTCGACGCTGCCGCAGGTGATGAAGCGCAGCAGGTTCGTCGTGTCCTGTGCCAGCGCCGGGGTGATTTCCATCGTGGCCATCAGAAATACCCCTCCTGCTTCTTGCGCTCCATCGACGCGCTGGCGTCATGGTCGATCACCCGTCCCTGGCGCTCGGAACTGCGCGACGTCGCCATCTCGTCGATGATTTTGTCCAGGGTGTCGGCGCTGGATGCCACCGCGCCGGTCAGCGGATAGCAGCCCAAGGTGCGGAAGCGCACTTCGCGCATGGCCACCGCCTCGCCCTCGCGCAGGGTGAAACGGTCGTCGTCGACCATGATCAAGGCGCCATCGCGCTCCACCACCGGCCTCGGCTTGGCGAAGTACAGCGGCACCACCGGGATGCCCTCCCGGCGGATGTAATGCCACACGTCCATCTCGGTCCAGTTGGACAGGGGAAACACGCGGACGCTTTCGCCCTTGTGGATCTGCGTGTTGTAGGTGTGCCAGAACTCCGGACGCTGGTTCTTCGGGTCCCAACGGTGCTGGGCATTGCGGAACGAGAACACCCGCTCCTTGGCGCGCGACTTCTCCTCGTCGCGCCGCGCACCGCCAATGGCGGCATCGAAGCGGTATTTGTCCAGCGCCTGCTTCAGGCCCACCGTCTTCATGACATCGGTGTGCACCGCCGAGCCATGTACCAGCGGCGAAATGCCCTGGCGCACGCCCTCTTCATTGATATGCACCAGCACTTCGACATCGCCGGCGGCAGCGACCTGGTCGCGGAAGGCGATCATCTCGCGGAACTTCCAGGTCGTATCGACGTGCAGCAGCGGCATCGGCGGCCGCGCGGGATAGAACGCCTTGCGCAGCAAATGCAGCAGCACCGAGGAGTCCTTGCCGATGGAGTAAAGCATCACGGGGCGCTCGAAAGCAGCCGCCGTCTCTCGAAAAATATGGATGCTCTCTGCCTCGAGCGCGTCCAGGTAAGACATGGGAGACATACGTTGTTTCACTGGCCTCTGGCTCGGTCACCCGGGTTCGCGGGAGATTATTAGTGGAAATCTAACGGAAGTTGGCCAAAGGAACACGGTCGCCCGCCGCAGACAGCTGGAAACGCGCCATGGCGATTCGCGCCGACCGGCGTGATCATTTCGTCACCTTCCTGGCGCAACACTTGATTAAGATCGGCCTCATGAGCACATCGATGGCGACAGGAAGCGCACAACTCGATGCCACGGCGACGCCTCCCCGCCTGCGCATTGCGGGCGACTGGACGCTGGCTCATTACGCCAAGCTCGAGCGAGCGGTAGGCGCGATCAAGACGCCCCTGAGCGGCGATACCACCGTCGACCTGGACCAACTCGGCTCGCTGGATACCGCCGGAGCCTCCTTGTTGGTCGGTCTGCTGGGCGCAGCCCGTCTCGGCGACCTGGCGCACGCAGCACCGGGAATAACAGCCGCCCGCCGCGCCCTGTTGCAAACTGTGGGCACGGCGCTGGCCGGCTACCGCGAGCCGACCCGAAAGACGCATCAGGGCAACGCCGTCACCGACCTGCTGGCGCGCATCGGCGCCGCGATGGAGACGGTCTGGCAGCAGCAGCTCGCACTACTTGGCTTCATCGGGCTCACCTTGCAGACGCTGGCCCAAACCATTTGGCGACCACGCCGCTGGCGGGTCACCTCGCTGGCGGCGCATATCGAGCAGACCGGCTTGGATGCCGTACCCATCGTCGTCCTGCTCACCTTCATGGTGGGCGCCGTGGTGGCCTTCCTCGGCTCCACCATCTTGGCCGACTTCGGCGCAACCATTTATACGGTCAACCTGGTGGCATTCTCCTTCATGCGCGAATTCGGCGTCTTGCTTACGGCGATCCTGATGGCCGGCCGCACCGCCAGCGCCTTCACCGCGCAGATCGGCTCGATGAAGGCGAATGAGGAGATTGACGCGATTCGTGCGCTGGGCTTGGATCCGATGGAGTTGCTGGTGTTGCCGCGCGTGCTCGCGCTGCTGATATCGCTACCCATGCTCGCTTTCCTGGCCACGATGGCCGGCATTATTGGCGGCGGCGTGGTCTGCGCACTTGTCCTGGATATCTCGCCGATCATGTTCGTCAACGTGGTCAAGACGAATATTGGCGTGGAGCATTTCCTGGTCGGCATCGCCAAGGCGCCG
>DASXND010000165.1:0-1876 GCA_036495265.1 Dyella sp. | reverse complement strand
GGGCGTGGGCCACCGCCATTCGCTCCGCGATGCGGCGGCGCAGACCGACGACCTTGATGTCCTCGACGCCGCTTTTCTGGGCGAGGTTCAAACTTGGGTCACACGCAAGGACGAGTTGGCGCTCCCTTGCCGGCTGATGGCACGCTGATTTTTTCAGATGCGGTGTGGGCATGAATGGATGCGTTGGCGCAGCGGCGACGCTGTCGGAGAATGACCGGCAAGACCTGGCCGTTCAGGCGTTGGCCCGCTCGGCGACAATCAGCGATCTGGCGGTCCAGCATGGGACGAGCCGCAAGTTCGTCTACCAGCAAATGCACAAAGCCGGTGCTGCGCTGGACGATGCGTTCCTGTCCGCCGCGCCGGACGAAAAGGCGCTGTTCACGTTGACCATCACCAAGACCTGGCTGCGCCAGGCGATCGTCGGCCTGGCGCTGATCTGCCATAGCTCCTATCGCGGTGTCGTCGAGTTCCTGCGTGACCTGCTGGGCGTATCGATCAGCGTCGGCACCGTTCATCAGGTGCTTGAACTCGTCACGCAGAACGCCGGCGCCGTCAACCGTGAGCAAGACCTTTCCGGCATTCGTGTGGGCTTGCACGACGAGATCTTCCAGGACAGCAAGCCCGTGCTGACCGGCGTCGATGCCGCATCGACCTACTGCTATTTGCTGGTTGCGGCGCAGCATCGCGACGCCGACACCTGGGGCGTGCACCTGCTTGATGCCACCGAGCAGGGGTTGAAGCCGGCATATACGATCGCTGATGCCGGGCAAGGCCTGCGCGCTGGGCAGAGGGCCGCCTGGGGCAACACGCCATGCCATGGCGATGTGTTTCATATCCAACGCCAGTGCGAAGGTCTCGCCAACACGCTCGCGCGCCTCGCCAAGGGCGCCACGTCGCGGTGCAAGACGCTGCAGGCGAAGGTCGAGCGCGACGCCGCCCGGCGGCATCCGGACGACCAACTTGCCAGCGAACTGGCGCTGGCGCGGCAGGCCGAAACCAAAGCTCATAGGCTAGCTCGTGATATTCGGACACTCATTCAGTGGCTGAGCCATGACGTTCTGGCGTTGGCCGGCCCGATGCTGGCCACGCGGCAGGTGCTGTTCGACTTCCTCGTTGAGGAACTGTCGTATCGCGAGACCGAGGATGTGCGGCGGATCCGCCCGGTGCGCGTCGCGCTGCAGAACCAGCGCAACGATTTGCTCGCTTTCGCCGGTGTGCTTGATGCAAAACTGGCCACCATCGCGCAAGCCCATGCCGTTGCGGAGCCGCTGGTGCGGGAAGCTTGTGTGCTGCACCGGCTGCCGAGCACCTCGTCGGCCTATTGGCAGGGCTGGAACCAGCTACGCGCGAAGACCGGCGGCAAGTTCCACACGCTGTTCGTCGCCGTGAAGCAGGCCATGGCGCAGACCCCACGCAGCAGTTCGCTGGTGGAGAATCTTAACTCGCGACTTCGCAATTACTTTACACTACGCCGTCATCTGGGTGGCTCGTATTTAGACTTATTGCAGTTCTTCCTGAACCATCGCCGCTTCATGCGCAGTCGGGTTGGCGAGCGCACCGGCAAAAGCCCACGGGAATTAATGACCGGCCAAGGCCATGCGCATTGGCTGACACTGTTGGGCCTCGGACCCGTTCAGCCGCAACGCGCTTGATCTGGGGAGGCTGATCGCCTCCCTAACCGGACAACGTCACGACCGAAACCCGGACTCGAAAAGCCGCCGGCTTTCGCTCGACGGTGTAAGGGCCTGAGCCTGGATAACCGCATCATCCGTCTGGTCGCCTCGGAGCGATAGTGTAGTTCCACTCGCCGTGGAAGGAGGCGGGCTTGACGTTGAGGGATGCCATCTCCTCGTCAGAGACCTTGATGCCCTTCTCA
>DASXND010000164.1:0-4617 GCA_036495265.1 Dyella sp. | reverse complement strand
GCGCGGCGTGCCCAACTATTTCGGTGAGCAGCGCTTTGGTCGCGAAGGCAGCAATGTGGCGCAGGCGCGGGCGATGTTCGCGGGCCGTCGCGTCGATCGCGACAAGCGCTCGTTCCTGCTGTCGGCGGCGCGCTCGCATATTTTCAATGCGGTCTTGGCGGCACGCGTGGAGCAGGGCGCGTGGGATTCGCCGATGGAAGGCGAGATCTGGTCGCTGGCGGGTTCGCGCTCCTGGTTTGGCCCCGAGCCGTTCGATGCCACGTTGTCGGAGCGGCTGGCGCGCGGCGATATCCATCCGTCGGGTCCGCTGTGGGGCCGCGGTGAAACGCCGGCCAAGGCGGACGCCGGTGCCCTGGAAGACGCTATCGCCGCAGCTCACGCGGACCTGGCCGAAGGGCTGGTCGGGGCAAAAATGGATCAGGAACGCCGGCCATTACGGATGATTCCGCAGAACCTGGCGTGGCGCTGGCTGGATGGCGAATCGCTAGAGCTGAGTTTCGAGTTGCCGGCGGGTGCTTATGCGACCACGGTGGTGCGGGAGCTGGCGCGTACGAGCTGACGCGACTTTCTTCCTCTCCCCTTCGGGGAGAGGATCGAGGTGAGGGGCGGGTGCTCGCGGGAAGGTGTGAGCGAGGCTCGCTCTGATCCAGCGTTATCGCAAGATTGACCCCTCACCCCAACCCTCTCCCCGAGGGGGAGAGGGAGTAAAGGCAGGCTACGCCTTCAGCAATACCACCACCGCCCCCGTCCCGCCCTGCATCGGCCGCGCCGACGCAAACGCGATCACGTCATCGCGCCGACGCAACATGCGATCGGTGAGCGCCTTCAGCACCGGGCCGCTGGCGCGTGAGCGCAGTCCCTTGCCGTGCACGATGCGCACACAGCGAAATCCATGGTGTTTTGCCTCAGCCAGGAAGTCCACGATGGTCGCCTGAGCTGCCGCCGCATTCATCTGATGCAGGTCGATTTCGTCCTGGATGCTGTACTGGCCCCGCTTGAGCTGCCTCAGAAGCTTGGGCGGATAGCCATCGCGCAGGTAACTGAGCTCCTCGCCGACCTCCATCAGACCCGGGTCGAACGCCATGTCGAGCAGTTCGCCGGGGACGGCGGCCTCGTCGGCTTCCAGCATGTGTGGATGGGGTTTGGGCTTCGGTGCCGTTGGGGTGGGCGCCACCGGCTCGAAGGGGCGCACATCACCGATGGCGTCGCGGAACAGCTGGGCGTCGTCGTCGGAAACCTGGGCGGGAGGGCGGGGCTTCATCGCTCCCATCCTAATGCAGCCGCCGCAACCGGGTGTCGCGCGATCGCGTGAGCCGTCCGGTCGTCAGGCCAGGTTGCCGAAGCTTGTGATGGATCGCATGGCGACACGCCTAACGATGTGAATCCGCCGTCTCGCTCCGGTAGACTTCAGGCTTCATTAGGTGTGCGCCGCCCTCAGTGCGGTGCCCTGCGATCGGCTCTGAACGGATCATCATGCGAGTTCTGGTAAGCAACGACGATGGCGTGGATGCACCGGGCATTCGCGTGCTCGCCGAGCGCCTTGGTGCGGTCGGCCAGGTGACGGTGGTAGCGCCAGACCGGGACCGCTCCGGCGCCAGCAATTCCCTCACCCTGGATGCACCGATCCGCGCCTCGCGCATGGACAACGGTTATTACCGTGTCGCCGGCACGCCGACCGACTGCGTGCATCTGGCGCTGGCCGGGATGCTCGATTACGAGCCGGACATCGTGGTGTCGGGTATCAACAACTCCGCCAATCTGGGCGATGACGTGATCTATTCCGGCACGGTGTCCGCCGCGATGGAAGGTCGTTTTCTCGGCCTGCCCGCGATCGCCGTATCGCTGGTGAGCAAGGATCACCATGGCCTTCACTACGACTCCGCTGCCAACGCCGTGTTGCTGTTGATGAAGCGGCTGCTGGTCGATCCGCTGCCGGCCGATACCATTCTCAACGTCAACGTGCCCGACCTGCCGTGGGACGACATCCGTGGTTTCGAGGTCACCCGGCTGGGCAAGCGCCATCGCTCGGAGCCCTGCATCAAGCAGACCGACCCGCGCGGCAAGACGATCTGGTGGATCGGTCCTGCGGGCGATGTGGACGACGCGGGACCGGGCACGGATTTCAACGCGGTGCGTCGAGGCTATGTGTCGGTAACGCCGATCCATGTTGATCTCACCCGCTTCCAGGCGCTCGAAAAGGTCAGCAGCTGGGTGAGTTCGTTGACCGAAGGCATGGCCGGTGACAAACCGGTCGGCGACAAGGCAGCGTGAGGTGAACGTGCATCCATTGCCGCCATCAGCATTGAAAGGCGAGGGCATGACCTCGCAGCGTGCGCGCGATCGGCTGGTCGCCAAGTTGAAGGAAGAAGGGATTCGCGATCAGCGCGTGATCGACGTGATCCGCAACGTGCCGCGACATCACTTCATCGACCAGGCGCTGCATTCGCGCGCTTACGAGAACACCGCGCTGCCGATCGGCCACGGCCAGACGATTTCGCAGCCCTGGGTCGTCGCGCGCATGACCGAGGCCCTGCTCGAGTTTGGCGTGCCGCAGAAGGTGCTGGAGATCGGCACCGGCTCGGGTTACCAGGCGGTGGTACTCGCCTCGGTGGTGCCGCAGGTCTTTACCGTCGAGCGCATTGAAGAGCTGCTGCGCCAGGCGCGTCGCCGCTTTCGCCAGCTGGGCCTGGGGAATATCCGCTCACGTCATGACGACGGCAAGCTGGGCTGGGCTGACGAAGCTCCGTTCGACGCCATCATCCTCACGGCAGCGGGTGACGCCATTCCCACTGCCTTGCTCGACCAGCTCAGTCCCACCGGCGTGCTGGTCGCGCCGGTCGGTTCGCCCAGCAACCAGATGCTGATCCGCATGCGCGGAGACGGGCAGGGCGATTTCATCCAGGAGGAACTGGCTGCGGTCAGTTTCGTGCCACTACTCGGCGGCATCGGCTGATGCCACACGGAAGTTATTGAATGCGACTTTTCGGATCGCTGTATGCGCGAGCACTGACGTGGGCGCGCAACCCCAGGGCTGTCTATTACCTTAGCGGGCTGAGCTTCGTCGAGGCGTTCATTTTTCCGATCATGCCGGAAGTGATGCTGGCGCCGATGATGCTCGGCAAGCGTCACAGGGCGTTTTTCTACGCCAATATCAGCCTGCTGTTCTCGTTGCTCGGCTCGTTGGTGGGCTATGCGCTGGGTCACTGGGCGTTCCAGGCGCTGTCGCCGCTGCTCGAAAGCCTGCATCTGCTGGCGCCGATCAACATCGGCGTTGCGAACCTGCGTACGCAGATGAATCAGCATTGGCTGGGCCTGCTGTTGGTGCTGGCGCTGGCCGCCCTGCAGCCGGTGGTGCCGATGAAGTTTGTCACCTGGGCCTCAGGCATCGTTGGCGTGCCGGTCATCCCGTTCCTGGTCTGCATCGCCGTGGGCCGTGGCAAGCGCGTATGGCTGTTGGCGCTGCTGATTCGCCTGTTTGGCGAGCGCGCCGAGCGCATTCTGCACAAACACATCGAATGGATTGGCTGGGCTGCGCTACTGATCATGGGCGCCCTGCTGGCATGGTGGCTCTGGTCGCACTGAACCGCAGCCGGCGGATCACCAGGCTTGACGTATTTATCCGAATGAAAATACCGCGACGCCTCGTTATGCTGGCGCCCATGAAAGGACATCTGCGGTCATACGCCCTGACATTGACGATCCTGGCCCTGGCCGCTTGCGCCTCGACCCGGCGTACGGTCGTGGTCGAGCCGCCGGCGGGAAGCGCTGGCGCACAGACGGTCACGCCGGAGCGCCCGGCGCCGGGTGGTACCTACAAGGTGAGCAAGGGCGACACGCTGTATTCGATCGCCTTCCGTAACAAGGTCGATTTCCGCGATCTCGCCGGCTGGAACAATATCGCCGCGCCCTACACGATCTGGCCTGGCCAGGAATTGAAGTTGGCGCCGCCCAATGGCAATGCACCCACCAGCACGCCTGTGCACGCGACCTCCGTAGTGGTGGCGACCACTGCCAAGCCGGTTGCAGCGCATCCGGCGACCGCGGGTGGCCAGGTGCAGCAGCAGGGCTTCGCGCCAGTCACCGATGCGGCCGTCGTCGCTAACACCGCTACTTCGACGTCGTCGTCGCCGCCGGCTGCCGCCACCACGACAATCGTGCCAGTCGCAGGGGCGCCCGCCCAGGCCGCCAACGCGACACCACCTCCCGCACCGGTGGCCCCTGCTGCAGCGGGGGCCACACGCAATAACGGCGGCGTGAGCTGGCGTTGGCCGGCCGATGGCAGCCTGATCAAACGCTTCCAGTCAGGCGATGCGATTCCCGGCATCGAGATCGCCGGCAAGACCGGCGATCCGGTGCGCGCCGCGGCCGATGGTGTGATCGTCTATAGCGGCAATGGCCTGGTGGGCTACGGCGAGCTGGTCATCGTCAAGCACAACGACAGCTTCCTTTCCGCTTACGGCCACAACAGCAAGCGTCTGGTGAAGGAAGGCCAGCGCGTGAGCGCCGGGCAACAGATTGCCGAGATGGGCGCCACGGGTGCTTCGCGGGATGAGTTGCAGTTCCAGATCCGCAAGGACGGCAATCCGGTCGACCCGATGGGTTATCTGCCGTCGCGTT
>DASXND010000163.1:0-2727 GCA_036495265.1 Dyella sp. | reverse complement strand
CAGGCGCGGCCGTCCCGCAAAATCAAGGTCAGCGCGTCCCACTGATTGAGGCTGTAGCGGATGGCCTTGGCCATGTCGCTGCGGCCTGAGATACGGCGTAGCGTCGTCTCGAGCCAGCCGCGCAGGTCCGCCATCAGCGGTGAAGTGTATTCCACCCGGACGGCCAGCCGCCGCTCTGGTGCTTGGCCACGGATTGCGTCCTCGATTTTGTAGAGCGAGGCGATCTTCTCCAACGCTTCGCGGCTGAGCGTCGATTTGGTCTTCTCGTGCACGTCCCAGAATTTGCGCCGGGCATGGGCCATGCAGGCGGCTTCGATCACGTGGCCGCTGCGATAGAGCTCGTCATACCCGGCATAAGCGTCGGCCTGCAGAATGCCTTTGAACGTGCGGAGATGATCCTGAGGATGCTCGCCCTGGCGATCAGGCGCGTAGCGGTAAAGCACCGCGGGTGGATCGGCGCAACCGAATGGTCGATCGTCGCGGACATAGGTCCAAAGCCGGGCTTTTCGGGCTCGACCGAGGCCAGGTTCCAACACTGGCACGATCGTATCGTCGGCATGCACCCGCTCACCGGCCATGACGTGCTTGGCCAAGGCATCGACCAGGGGGCGAACCAGCGCCGCGACCTGACCGACCATGTCAGCCAGCGTTGACCGGCTGAGATCAATATCCTCGCGGGCATAGATTTCGGCCTGCCTGTGTAGCGGCAGGTGGTCGCAGTATTTCGCCACCAGCACATGGGCGAGCAGGCCGGGCCCCGCGCGACCGCGGCGAATGGGCAGGCTTGGCGCTGGCGCCTGTGCAATCGTCTCGCAGGCCCGGCAAGACAGCTTGGGGCGGACATGCCGAACGACGCGAAACGACCCCGGCACATAGTCCAGGATTTCCGTCACGTCCTCGCCGAACGGCCGCAGAACACCGCCACAGGCTGGACAGGCGCAAGGGGTGGCATGGGTGACGATATCGCGTGGCAACGCCTCTGGCAGCGGACGCCGCCCCTTTGGCGCAGGGACGGTCGACCCTGCGTCGGCTGGCTCGTCGGGCGGTGCCGTTTCCGCCAACATCTCATCGATGTCGGCGAGGGTCAGCTCCAGTTGCTCAACCTGGTCACGTAGCTTCTCGGACGAGCGACCGAACGTCGCCCGTAGCAGCTTGGCCAGCCTTGCTTTGAGCGCCTCGATCTCGAAACGTTGCTCAATGATCCCGGCCCTCGCCGCCGCCAATGCCGCGTCCTGCTCTTGACGCGCTGTTCTGATCTCGGCGAGCTCCGCCGCATGCGCCAGAACCATCGCCTGCAGGGTGGCGATGTCGGTCGGCAGCGGGGCAGCTTCGGTGTCCGGCATGATCACAGGATCGCCGCCCGACCCGCGTCGTGCCAAGCAAAACCGCCAGTTTCCCTGCTGGTTTTAGCCCACCATCTCCGGCTGCCAACTCCGTGCCGGCATGCGCCAGTCGATCCCCTCGGTCAGCATCGACAGTTGCGCCGGCGTGAGCGACACCACGCCGTCTTTGGCCTGCGGCCAGACGAACCGGCCCCGCTCCAGCCGTTTGGCATACAGCACCAAGCCTTGCCCGTCCCAGGCAAGAATTTTCAAAAGGTGACCTCGGCGCCCACGGAAGATGAACAGCGCGCCGCTGAACGGATCGTGGCCCAGTTGCTGCTGCACTAAGGCAGCCAGGCCGTCGAAACCACGGCGCATATCAGTGATCCCAGCCGCCACCCAGATGCGCATACCCGGGCCTGGCGTGATCATCCCCGCAATGCCGCCATCACTCGGCGCAACGCTGTCAGGCTCACGTCATCACCGACGCGAACCCGAACGCCACCATCCAACTCGATTTCAATGGAACCAGACGGACGCGCCGGCACGGAAGTGGGCGCGCGATCACAAGGTGCTACCTCCTGCGATACCATCTGCACCGGCAAGAGCCTCGTCCCGGAAACGGGCCCTAGCTCTGCCTGCTCGCGCCGCCAGCGATAGATCAGGCTGGCACAGATACCATGCCGCCGCGCGAGCTCCCGGACACGAACACCAGGTTCAAGGGAAAGCGCCACCATCTCCCGCCGAAACGCGTCATCGTGCGCACAACGTCGTTCAGCCACAATCTCGATCCGCTGCATTGGAGCAGCCACTGTGGCGCCTCATTTCGGTCATCCGCCATGACCCAAAGCTGAACGCCACGCCTCGCACCGCGCAAGGTGCCGAGATCGGACGCTTACGCCAGACTCACCAAACGGCGCCTGAAGCGCGGCGTCTTCCGCTCCCTGACCTCGCTTTTGGAAGCCATCAGCCGCTTCGTCGTCGAGGCCAATACCGAGCCAAAGCCCTTCCATTGGGCGAAGGGCCCGGACACCATCATCGCCGCCGTCAGACGCGGCCACCAAGTGTTGGATTACTCGGGATAAGTCTCACCGCCGTCCGTCGTCGCCTTGTGGAAAAGAATGAATGCCAGGGGGTTGCCGGGCTCAGACATCGCGTCGCTACGCTGGCCTGTGACCTCGCCGGCGACGCTGCTTGTATATTCCGCAACCACTTCGCCAAAACTGTTGCGCTGAATAGCCACCTTCTGGCCGGCTTCGACTTTGTCATTGAGCTTGACCAGATGCTCGACGAGCCCGCCCTGGGTTGCAAGGATTGGGAGCGCACTGTTGCCAATAAAAACCCCCACGTCCTTGCCTGTGCGCCCCAGTGGCCCGGCCAGGATGCCGTGATGCTTGAGGACGTT
>DASXND010000162.1:0-2761 GCA_036495265.1 Dyella sp. | reverse complement strand
CCGCCACCACCGCCACCCGCGCCAGCACCTTCGGTGCCGCCGCCAAGCATCTGCATTTCGGCGGCGATGATGTCGGTGCTGAAGCGCTCGACGCCATCCTTGTCGGTGTACTTGTCGGTGCGCAGCGAGCCTTCGATATAGACCTGGCGACCCTTCTTCAGGTACTCGCCGGCGATTTCAGCAAGGCGGCCGAACAGCTTGACGCGGTGCCACTCGGTGCGCTCCTGCTTCTCGCCGCTCTGCTTGTCGGTCCAGTTCTCGGAAGTGGCGATGCGGATGCTGGTGATCGCCGTGCCGCTGCTGGTGTAGCGCGTTTCCGGATCGGCGCCGAGGTTGCCGACGATGATGACTTTGTTGATACCACGTGCCATGGATTTTGTTTCCTCTTGAAGCCGGCGCTGCGTTCTAGGGCAGTCAGCACCGGGATGGTTGAACTGGCGGCTATCATAACCGCGCCACCCGCCGAGTACAGGGTTTGACCGGGGCCCCATGCTCGTGAAGCTGTCGGTCATCCGCCCTACCCGCTTGTCCGGGCCGGACGAAAAATCCCGCGGAATCAGACCACTGGCGACTCTCAGGGATTGCGACACCCGACCGGGGCGAATCGCCGCTCAGATCCCGCTGATAAAGCGGTAGCCCACCCCGGGCTCGGTCTTCAGCCAGCGTGGGGTAGCCGGGTCGTCACCCAGTTTCTGGCGCAGTTTGCCCACCACGATGCGCAGGTAGTGGCTGTCGTGGGTATGGGTGGCGCCCCAGATATCGCGCAGCAGCTGCTGCTGGGTAACGACGCGACCAACGTGACGCACCAGGGTGGCGAGTACTGCATATTCCTTGCGGGTAAGCGCAAGCAGGACGCCTTCCAGCATCACCTCGCGGCGGGCCAGATCGATCACCAGGTGGCCGTCGTCGTAGCGCTGCGGGGCCTCCGGCTCGCCAGGGCGGGCGCGCATCATGGCGCGGAGCCGCGCCATCAGCTCCTGGATGCCGAAGGGCTTGGTGACGTAGTCGTTGGCGCCTGCGTCGAGCGCCTTAACCTTCTCGCTCTCGGAATCGCGCACCGACAGCATCAGTACCGGCACGTGGCTCCATTGCCGCAGTTCGGCCAGGACATCGTGGCCTTCGCGATCAGGCAGGCCGATATCCAGGATCACCAGATCCGGTGAGCGGGTGGCGGCGAGCGCCAGGCCCTCGGCCCCGTTCGCCGCCAATAGCACCTCGTAACCTTCGGCCCGCAAGCCGATGTCGAGGAACTTGCGGATCTGCGCCTCGTCATCGATGACCAGGACACAGGGAGTGACGGCAGTCATAGAGGCTGAATTTATCCAGATTGATCGGGCGGCGCCGGCAACGGCAAGGTGATGCGAATGGTGGTGCCTATGCCGTCGCCCGGCAAGGCCTCTACGCTGCCACCGTGGGCACCGATCATGCCGCGGCAGATGGCAAGACCGAGGCCCGTGCCCTGCGGTGCCCGGTCGCCGCGCGATACCGAATAGAACATGTCGAAGATGAGCGCCCGCTCTTCCTCCGGAATACCTGGGCCGCGGTCGATGACATCGATCTGCAACCGCTCGCCCTTCGAACGCACCACCACCCGCACCGGCTCACCTGGCGGCGAGAAGCGTGCCGCGTTCTCCAGGATGTTGAACAAGGCCTGCTCGATAAGCGCCGGATGCACATAGAGCAACAACGTGCCCGGTGGCAGCTCGGTGACCAGCTTCAGGTCCGGGAACAGCTTGCGCAGACGCGTGGTGGATGCGGCCACGATCTCGGCCACGTCGGTCCAATCCCGATTGAGCTTGAGCGTACCGTGGCCCAGCTTGGTCATATCGAGCAGATTTTGGATGTAGCGATCGAGTCGCTGACCTTCACCCAGGATGGCTTCGAGCAGCTCGCGGCGTTCGTCTGCGGGTAGCTGGTCGCCGTAGCTGGCGAGCGTGCCGGCGGAGCCGATCATCGACGCCAGCGGTGAGCGCAGATCGTGCGAAACGGAAGACAGTAGTGCATTGCGCAGCCGCTCGGTCTCGCCCTGCACGCGCGCGCCCTCCAGCTCCTCAGCGAGACGCGCACGCTGCAACGCCTGGCCGATGTCCTGCACCATCACCAGCGCGAGGCTGCGCTGATCCGGCGAGGGCTCACCCTGTTCAGGCGGAAAGCGTATCGCGGCCACGCCAAGCCGGTTGTCTTCGTTGCCCAGGGGCAATGCCCAACACGGCGCTGCGTTGAGCGTATCGGTGTAGCGCCCGGCTTGCTCGGCGTGTTGCTCGCTCCAGCCCGCTGCAGCGAGATCCTGCGTGAGCAGGGGGAAGTCGCGCGGCGACGACGCCACCACGCGAAGCACCTGGCTGGCGTCGCGTGCCAGTATCGCCGCATCGCAGCGAAGCCCGTGGGCCAGCGCCGAAACACCGACGCCGCGAATGCCTGCGGCATCGGTGCTTGTCGACAGCCGCTGCCCCAACGCCAGCAAGGCACGCGCGTGCGCGTGCGCTCCGCGCATCGACTCCACTTGGCTGGCCAGCTGGGTGGCCAACCGGCTGCACACCAGCGCCGCCACCAGGAACAAACAGACCGCCAGCACATCGTCGAAGTTGGCGATGGCCAGGGTGTAGCGCGGTGGCGCAAATAAGAAGTTGTAGCCAAGGAAACACAGGATCGCCGTGTACACGGCCACCGCCATGCGCGTGCGCACCGCCACCACCAGCACGGCGGTGAGGAAGATCAGCGAGAGATTGGCGACGGAAAGATAGCGGTCCGCGATAAACGA
>DASXND010000161.1:0-16466 GCA_036495265.1 Dyella sp. | reverse complement strand
GACGCCGGGTGGCAGTTCGACGGGGAAGGACAGCACGTTGGTGGCGTAATCCTTGCCGCGGTACTCGCGATTGAGCATGCGGCCTTCGTCGGTGTCGACGATGCGAATGGACAGTTCGGTGGCCTTGCGGCGCTTGGCGCCGCGAAGGGCGGCTTCCACCCAGCGGCGAAAGCTGGCCGCTGCGGGTACGCCAAGGCGCGGCGCGGCATAGCCGACAGAAAGTGTCAGCGTGGGGCCGCTCATTTGGATTGATCCTCGGACGCCTGCTCGAACGCTTCATAAGCGCGCACGATCTTCGCCACCAGGGGGTGGCGCACAACGTCGCGTGAGGTGAAGAACGTGAAGCTGATGCCTTCCACGCCGCGCAACACTTCGATGGCGTGGCGCAGGCCGGAGCGCACGTGGCGGGGCAGGTCGATCTGGCTGACGTCGCCGGTGATCACCGCGACGGAGCCAAAGCCGATGCGCGTGAGGAACATCTTCATCTGCTCGACCGTGGTGTTCTGCGCTTCGTCGAGGATGACGTAGGAGTCATTCAGTGTGCGGCCGCGCATATAGGCAAGCGGCGCGATCTCGATCACGTTGCGTTCGATCAGCTTGGCCACCTTTTCGAAGCCAAGCATCTCGTAGAGCGCGTCGTACAGCGGGCGCAAGTACGGGTCGACCTTCTGGCTGAGATCGCCTGGGAGGAAGCCCAGCTTCTCGCCGGCTTCCACCGCGGGGCGCACCAGCAACAGGCGCTGCACGCGATTGGCTTCCAGCGCCTCGACCGCGCTGGCCACCGCAAGATAGGTCTTGCCGGTACCGGCCGGGCCGACGCCAAAGCTGATGTCGTGGGTGGTGATGGCGTGCAGGTAGCGCGCCTGGTTCGGGCCGCGTCCCTTGATGACGCCGCGCTTCACCTTGATGTTCACTTCCTGCGCGCCTTCGGCCGCATCGTCGTTCATCGCGTCGATGCCGGACTCGGCCAGATGCAGGTTGACCTTGGCGCCGTTGAGCGACTCCCGCTCGGTAGCGCGGTAGAGCGCGCGCATCACTTTCTCGGTGGCGCGCGCTACATCGTTCTCGCCGATCACCTGGAACAGGTTGCCGCGATGGTCGATCTCCACGCCCAGGCGCAGTTCGATCTGGCGCAGGTGCTCGTCGAACGGGCCACAGAGATTGGCGAGCCTGGCGTTGTCTTCCGGCTCGAGGGAGAAATCGCGTTGATTGAGGCCGTTGGTCATAAGGTGTGTGCGTTACAGGTGTCGATGCATCACGTAGACGTCGGTGGGGCCATGCGCCAGATGGCGAAAAGCGCCCGGCACCTGTCCGACGATGCGGAAGCCGTGGCGCTGCCATAAGCGCACCGCGGCGGTGTTGGTGGAGACCACAAAGTTGAACTGCATGGCGGTGAAGCCGGCGTCGCGTGCCTGCGCCATCGAATGTTCGCACATGGCCGAGGCCACCCCCTGGCCGCGTGCGGCGGGCGACACCATGTAGCCGGCGTTGGCGACATGATCGCCGAGGCCAGGCTGGTTCGGCTTGAGCATGTAGCAGCCGAGCACCAGGCGGCCGCGCTCGGCGACAAAGCACTGGCTGGGTGGTGTGGTCCACCAATCGCGCGCCTGCTCGAAGGTCAGGTCCGGCGGATAGCTGTAGGTATCGCCTGCCGCCACGACGCTGCGGAACAGCGGCCATACCAGCGCGAATTCGTCGGCGCCGATTTCACGAACCGAGAGCAGCGCCGTCACGATGCCAGGGCGATGGCGTCGTCCGCGAGTTCCACGCGGCCGCGCAGGGAGTTGCTCATGGCTTCGGTAATCACCACGTCGACGAATTGGCCGATCATGCGTGCGCTGCCGGCGAAATTCACATAACGCATGTTCTCGGTGCGACCGCTCAATTCGTTGGGGTCCCTGCGGCTCGGCTTTTCCACCAGCACGCGCTGCACGGTACCGACCATCGCCTCGTTGATCTTGCGGGCGTTCTGGTTGAGCGTGGCCTGCAGGCGCGCGAGGCGCGCGTGCTTCACGTCCGCCGGCGTGTCGTCCGCGAGGTTGGCGGCGGGCGTGCCCGGGCGCGAGGAGAAGATAAACGAGAAACTCTGGTCGAAGCCGATGTCGTCGATCAGCTTCATGGTCTTTTCGAAGTCGTCGTCCGTTTCGCCGGGGAAGCCGACGATGAAGTCGGAAGAGACGCAGATGTCCGGGCGCACCGCACGCAGCTTGCGGATCTTCTGCTTGAACTCCAGCGCCGTATAGCCACGCTTCATCGCGCTGAGGATGCGGTCGGATCCCGCCTGCACCGGCAGGTGCAGGTAGTTGGCCAGTTGCGGCACGTTGGCATAGGCCTCGATCAGCGAATCGGAAAACTCCAGCGGATGCGAGGTGGTGAAGCGGATGCGGCCGATGCCTTCGATCTGCGCGATGGCGTGGATCAGCACCGCCAGATCGGCAATGCCGCCGTCGTGGGTAGGGCCCCGATACGCGTTGACGTTCTGGCCCAGCAGGTTCACTTCGCGCACTCCCTGCGCCGCCAGCTGCGCCACTTCAACGATTACGTCGTCGAACGGGCGGCTGATCTCCTCACCGCGGGTATAGGGCACCACGCAGTAGGAGCAGTACTTGGAGCAGCCTTCCATGATGGAAACGAAGGCCGTCGGGCCGTCGGCGCGGGGCTCGGGCAGGCGGTCGAACTTCTCGATCTCGGGGAAGCTGATGTCCACCTGCGGCTTGCCGCTGGCGCGCTGTGCCTCGATCAGCTCGGGCAGGCGGTGCAGGGTCTGCGGACCGAACACCAGATCGACATACGGCGCGCGCTTGATGATGTCCTGGCCTTCCTGCGACGCCACGCAGCCGCCCACGCCGATCAATACCGGCTTGCCGCCTTGCTTGTGCTCTTTCCAACGGCCCAGCTGGCTGAACACCTTTTCCTGCGCCTTCTCGCGGATCGAGCAGGTATTGATCAGGATCACATCCGCCTCGGACTCGTCCTGGGTCAATTCCAGGCCATGCGAGGCCTTGAGCACGTCGGCCATCTTGGCCGAGTCGTACTCGTTCATCTGGCAGCCGTGGGTTTTGATGAAAAGCTTGCCGGTCATGGGCGTCATTACTAGGGGTCGCGGGAAAGGCCGCCGAACCGCGTAGTTTACGCGCCCGGGCGGATACCCGCCAGCCGAACGGGCGAGCCGGATCAAGCACTTGCGCGCCCGATGAGGGAGTCCGGCGCGGGGCCGGGCCCACGAGTTTGTCCTGCCGCACGAATTGGCCGTGTCGTGCTTGGCGCGGGGCATGCGTGGAGGCACACTGCTGGCCAGGCCTGTCGCCGGCTGGATGGGCGCACAGGGTCACGGAAGGGGGATGCATGTTGGTGTTTGGCTGGGTAACCGCGGTAGCCCATGTGGCGAGCTGCGAGCGCGGGTCGGCTCCGGGCGGAGCGACGCGCTGCCTGTTGGGCAGCGCGTGACGAGGCGTTTTGCCCTGCCGAGCGATCGAGCCGCCCTGGGATGGGTCGTCGCGGGCTGCCTGCTGCTCGCCGGTGCACTCGGATTCGCCTCGCGCGCCCATGCCGGCGCGCTCTACCGCTGTACGGGCGCCTCGGGCGAGGTGGTCTTCAGCAGCGGCACGGCGGGTTATCACGATTGCAGTCGCATTGGCGGTGCACCCGATCCGGTCCGCCGCAAAACGCCAGCCAAGACGCCGCCCTCATTGAACGATGTGCAAGGCACGGTCGACACCAGTGCGCGCGTGGTCGCGGAAGGTGCCACGGCGAAGCCCGTCCTGGCATCGCTGGCCAGCGTTGAGGGCTCGGTCGAAACCACGGCCCACCTGTCGCTCGCCCCGCGTCAGGTCCCTGGGCCGGCGGGCAAGCCGGGCCAATGGAGTTACGCCGACGCCAGTCCGGCTAGCAGCGGGTCGGTGGTCGCCACGCCGGTGGCCGACGTTTCCGCGTCGGGTGACCGGGTGCTGCGTGGTGCGGTCTATCGCGTGGTTCGCCGCGATGGCAGCGTGGAGTACACCAATCTGCGCCCCGCCGGGCAGCAGGACCACGCGGTCACCATGTTGTTCAGCTATATCGCCACCTGCGTGGCCTGCAACCTGCATTCGAATATCCGCTGGGATGCGGTGGCGCTCAACCTCACCGCGTATGCCGATGTGATCCAGTTGGCGAGCCAGGAGTCCGGCGTGGATGAGGCCTTCCTGCGCGCCATCATCCATGCCGAAAGCGCGTTCAATCCGCGGGCGATGTCGCTCAAGGGTGCCCAGGGCCTGATGCAGCTGATGCCTGGCACGGCCCTCGACATGGGCGTGCGCGATGCCTTCGACACCGCGCAGAACATCCGTGGTGGCGCGCGCTACCTGGGCTTGCTGTTGCGCACGTTCAGCGGCAACGAGCGGCTGGCGGCAGCGGCCTACAATGCCGGCCCCGCGGCCGTGCAACGCTACAAGGGCGTGCCGCCGTATGCCGAAACACAGGTTTATGTCGACCGTGTCGGCACCTTGCGCAAACGCTACGGTGTGGCCATCCGGCCGTCGGGGGGACGTACGCCGGTCGTCGCCGGCATGTCAGCCATCCAGTGAAGCGGTGGGCGTCAGCGGAGGTCGCTGCGCCAGGATCACTTCCACATGGAAGGGTGAGCCATTGCGCAGACCCGATACCTCGATCTTGCTGCCGGGCTTGAGTGCCGCCTCGTGCCGACGCAGGTCGGCCGGATCAGCGATATCGTCCGAGCCGATGCGCAGCAGGATGTCGTGGGGCTGGATGCCGGCCTGTGCTGCAGGTCCGCCCGGGTAGATGTCGGTGACCTGGGCGCCGCGTGCGGCAGCGGGCAGTCCGCTGTCGGCGGCGATCGGAACAAACGTGTAGTCAGCCCCCATCCATCCGCGCACCACATGGCCCGAGTCGATGATCTGGTCGAGCACTTTCTTGGCGTTGTTGACGGGAATGGCAAAGCCGATGCCCTCGGCATTGGCAGCCTTGCCGATCAATAAGGTGTTGATGCCAACCAGCTCGCCTTCGGAGTTGACCAGGGCGCCGCCGGAATTGCCCAGGTTGATGGCGGCGTCGGTCTGGATGAAGTCCTCGGGACTGGCGCTGCTCAATTGGCGGCCGATGGCGCTGACGATGCCCATGGTCACGGTCTGGTTGAGGCCCAAGGGGTTGCCGATGGCCAGCACCACGTCGCCGGTGCGCACGGGTTGGCGGTCGGCGATATGGATGACCGGCAGGTTGCTGGCATCGATCTTCAACACGGCCAGGTCGGTCTCCACATCGGCACCGACGACCTTGGCCTTGGCGACGCGGCCGTCGTAAAGCAGCACCTGGATGTCGTCGGCGTTGGCGATCACATGATTATTGGTGAGCACGTAGCCCTGGCTGCTGACGATCACGCCCGAGCCCAAGCTCTGCTCGCGCCGCTTATAGGCGGGGCCCGCCGGGCGGCCACCGAAGAGACGTTGCAGCACCGGATCGGTATACATCTGCACGGCCTGCTCGGTGACCATCTTGTTCGCATAGATGTTCACCACGGACGGCGCTGCGCGCTTGACAGCGTCGGCATAGGACGCCGGGCCGGCGACTCGTTCGCTCGACGTGGCGGTGGACGTCGCGACGTCGGCCCCACTCAATCCGAATCGTGTGCGTAGGTGATGGCCGACACTGGGCCATATCAAACTGATCACGAACGCAGCCGCTAGCCCGATCACGACGAAGCGGGCGATGAAGGCGAGCGTGCCTGCGGCATGTTTCATGTCGTTATGCGTTTCGTGGCAAGGCGTTAGGATGGAGGGCTGGTGAATGCGGCAGACCCGGCGGTTTTATTGTACGAGTCAGGCCCTGACGCTACACTAACGCGTTTTTTGTGGGAGCCGGATTCTGCTGGCACTTGCGAAGCGGGTCGTCCCGGAAACAGGGGGGACGCAGGGTGACCGAAAGCGAAGGCTGTGTGCGTACCGCTGCACTGACCCTCGCCAACACCATGCGTGCCTGCCTTCTGGGCAGGGGGTTCTCAGCATGCGATGCTTGCTGCGGGACAGGATGACTCGCTTGGCAAGTACCTGTGGAACTCCAGTTCCGCGTCTCAATGGCATGTAAGTTCCGGAGAGCCTGATGGCGAACGAAGTCGTCGATCACGGCCGCCGCCGATTCCTCACCGCAACCACAGCAGTGGTTGGTGGAGTAGGAGTCGTCGCGGCAGTCGTGCCCTTCATCAAGTCGTGGGAGCCCAGTGCGAGGGCCAAGTCCGCAGGCGCACCAGTGACGGTCGACATCGGCAAGATCGAGTCGGGCCAGAAGGTGACTTACCCGTGGCGTGGTCTACCGGTCTTCGTGGTCTACCGCACTCAGGCTCAGCTTGATGCGCTGCCCAGCCAGGACGGCCGCCTGGTCGACGCCAAGTCGAACAGCGGTTCCGCCGAGCAGCAGCCCGCGTACGCGCAGAATGAAAGCCGCTCGATCAAGCCGCAATGGCTGGTGCTGGTTGGCCTTTGCACCCATCTGGGTTGCGTGCCCGACTTCGTCCCGACGATGAAGCCCGAGCCGTTCGATCCGGAATGGAAGGGTGGCTTCTACTGCCCCTGCCACAAGTCACGCTATGACATGGCGGGTCGTGTGTACCAGGGTGTGCCGGCGCCGAAGAACCTGTTGGTGCCGCCGTACCATTTCGTTGACGACACGCACATCCAGATTGGCGTGGATCCGAAGGAGGCCGGCTAATGGCCAACGTATTCATGCGCGTAGGCGATTGGGTCAATGAGCGTGCACCGGGCCTGATGCCGGTGTATCGCAAGCACATGACCGAGTACTACGCACCGAAGAATTTCAACTTCTGGTACTACTTCGGTGTGTTGGCGCTGCTGGTGTTTGTCAACCAGATCGTCACCGGCATCTTCCTCACCATGAACTACAAGACGAGTGCGGCGGAAGCCTTCAACTCGGTCGAGTACATCATGCGTGACGTGGAGTGGGGCTGGCTGATCCGCTACATGCACTCCACCGGCGCATCGCTGTTCTTCGTCGTGGTGTTCCTGCACATGTTCCGCGGCCTGATGTACGGCTCGTACCACAAGCCGCGCGAACTGGTGTGGCTGCTGGGCATGCTGGTGTTCCTGACGCTGATGGCCGAGGCCTTCATGGGCTATGTGCTGCCGTGGGGCAACATGTCGTTCTGGGGTGCCAAGGTAATCATCTCGCTGTTCGGCACGATTCCCGTCATTGGCGGCACCCTGGTCGAATGGATCATGGGTGACTATCTGCCGGCGGATGCCACGCTCAACCGTTTCTTCGCGTTGCACGTGATCGCGCTGCCGCTGGTGCTGTTGCTGCTGGTTGTCCTGCACATCTTCGCGCTGCACGAAGTGGGTTCGAACAACCCGGATGGCGTTGAGATCAAGAAAGGGCCGAAGGGCAACCGCTGGGATCCCAACAAGCCCGCCGACGGTATCCCGTTCCATCCGTATTACACGGTGCACGATCTCGTCGCCGTCGGTTTCTTCCTGCTCATTGCCGCCTTCATCATCTTCTTCGCGCCGACCTTCGGTGGCTGGTTCCTGGAGCATGACAACTTCATCCCGGCCAACAACCTGGTCACGCCGACCCACATCAAGCCTTCGTGGTACTTCACCCCGTTCTACGCGATCCTGCGAATGATCCCGTCGTTCTTCGGCACGGCGTTCTGGGGTGTGCTGGGCATGTTCGGCGCGATCGCCCTGCTGTTCCTGTTGCCGTGGATCGACGCCGGCAAGGTGCGCTCGATCCGTTATCGCGGGTTCGGTTTCAAGGTGGCCCTGCTTACGTTCGCGGCGTCATTCATCGGTCTCGCCCTGGTGGGCGCGGGTGTGGTCGGTGAGAAGCTCGTCGATTGGGCCGTTGCGGACGCGACCTTCTGGGAGAACGCGTTCGGTCGCCTGATGACGTTGCTCTACTTCGGGTACTTCGTGTTCCTGTGGTGCTACACGCATCTGGGCTGGGAAAAGACCAAGCCGGTGCCGGATCGAGTGGTGTTTGACCATGACTAAGCGACAGTCCTCGATGAAGAAAACCCTCTCCTCGTTTGCGCTTGCATTCGGCCTGCTGGTCGGCACCACCTCGGCCATGGCCTCGGAAGAGGGCGGCTTGCCCTCGGCCGGCACCAATGTCCGCGACCAAGCCTCGCTGCAGCGTGGTGCCAAGCTGTTCTTCAACTACTGCATTGGCTGCCACTCGCTGAAGTACGCGCGTTACTCGCGTATCGCCGAGGATCTTGGCCTGTCCGAACAGGACGTGATGAGCAACCTCAATTTCACCGGCGCCAGGTTCGGCGACACGGTGATCTCGCATATGCCAGAGGATTCGGCCCAGCAGTTCTTCGGCAAGGCACCGCCGGATCTCTCGCTGGAAGTGCGGGCCAAGACCGCCGACTGGGTCTACGGCTACCTCAACTCGTTCTATCTGGACCCGACCCGTCCGGTGGGCTGGAACAACACGGTGTTCCCGAATGCCTCCATGCCCAACCCACTGTGGGAGCTGCAGGGCCTGCAGACCGCGGTGAGGAAGGACGGTGGCGAGGAAGTGGAAAAGCTCGAACTGTCGCAGCCTGGCAAACTCACGCCGGCGCAGTTCCAGCAGGCCGCGCGTGACCTGACCACGTTCCTGGAGTACGTTTCCGAGCCGGCAGCACTGCAGCGTCAGCGCTACGGCATCTGGGTGCTCCTGTTCCTGGCGGGCTTCACTTTCCTGGCCTATCTGCTAAAGAAAGAATATTGGAAGGACGTGCACTAAGACGTTGCTCCAAAGCCTGAGGTACGGCGGCTTCGTGCCGCCGTACCCGAGGATGTTCTGAATAGATCAGAGCATCCTTAACGTCGATGGGGAGATCGCGCATGGTTCAAAGTGCTCGTTCGCGTACCGCACTCGCCCTGTACACCACGGCGGACGGCATTCAATGCCACCGCACTCGGCTGGTGCTCGCTGCTAAAGGGGTCAGCTACGAGCGGGTACTGGTAGACCCGGCCAGGCCGCCGGAAGATCTGCTTGACCTCAATCCCTACGGCACCACGCCGACCCTGGTCGACCGCGACCTCACGCTTTACAACACGGCGGTCGTCTGCGAATACCTCGACGAGCGCTACCCGCACCCGCCCTTGATGCCCATCGACCCGCTATCCAGGGCCCGACTGCGTCTCGCCGCGGTGCGGATCGAGTTGGACTGGCTGCCCGAAATCGACTCCATCCGGGCGGGAGGGCGCCCCGCGGACGCTGCCCGCAAGCGCTTGCGTGAACACTTGCTGGCCTCGCTGCCGCTGTTCAAGGCATCGAAATTCTTTCTCAACCCGGAAATGAGCCTCGCCGACTGCCTGGTGGCGCCGGTGGTCTGGCGGCTGCCGTGGCTGGGGGTCGATTTGGGACGCGAGGGCAAGCCGATCCTCGATTACGGTGAGCGCTTGTTCGCCAGCCAGGGCTATGCGCGCAGCCTGACCGCCGAAGAAAAGGCCATGCGGCCCTGAGTGGCGGCCCGGCCTCCATCGGGACCCGACCAAACTCGGTCCGCTTTCCTTCCGGCGAGTAGCGGCAAACATGCGTCTCCGGCGGCAGATTTACCCTCATCTAGCCCCGAGTTGGCTTAAACTCCCCCGATCTCCCTGGCAAGCTCTGGCGATTTCGCCATAGGCCGGCCATCAACAGGTTTTTGCATGACCGACGACAAGCTTCCGCCGATGACTCCCAATCGCCCGTACCTGCTTCGGGCCATCTACGATTGGATCAGCGACAACAATCTCACTCCCTACGTGCTGGTGGACGCCGGTCGCGAGGGTGTGCGGGTGCCGCCGCAGGTGGTGAAGAACGGTCAGGTCGTGCTGAACCTGGCGATGCGCGCCGTCGCCAATCTCGATCTGGGTAACGACTGGATCAGCTTTCAGGCCCGCTTCTCGGGCGTCAGCCACAACATCCACATCCCCATTTCGGCGGTGCTGGCGTTGTACGCGCAGGAGAACGGTCAGGGCATGATGTTTCCGGCCGATGAGGGTGGCGATACGCCGCCGCCGAGCTCCCCCGATCCGGACGATACGCCGCCGGCTCCCGAGGCGGATGACACGGGCGACAAGCCCAAGCGCAGCGCGCCCTTCCTGCGCGTGGTCAAATAATCGCAGCGCGCAGCCGTCTCAATGGAGGCGGCTATCCTTGTGCAGACGCGGACGCAGCGGCACCACGTTGTCTGCCGGCGTCGGCGGCACATGATCGGAACTCAGGCCCGGTAGATGGCTCTGGACGGTGGGCAGGCTCACGCCGGTCAGGGTCTGGCCGATCATCCATACTCGGCCCGGCTCGCGATCGTCGCCATCGATGCTCACTTCGAACGTGTAGCAGCGCTCAAGTAGCCAGCGGCCATGGATGCGCCGCATGCGCATGCCACGCAGACCCACGCTTTCGTCAAGCAATTGCAGGCCATGTTGCTGGCATTGTCGGCGGGCCTCGTCGGTGGCCTGTTCACGGGCACGGCTAAGCTTCAGCCACAGGCCGATCACGGCCAGCAGTACCACCAGAACAAGCAGGTCCGAAAGTTCGCTCATGCAGCGAGAGTGTAGTCTCGATCGCCGGCTTGCAAGGCCCCTAACGTCCGTCGACGTCCAGCGTTCTTCGTTCGCCCGCTGCCTCGCGGTGCGTACCCGTCACGTAGGAGCCCACCCTGTGGGCGAAACCCAACGAAGCGATGACACCGCGAGCTCGATCGCGCACAAGGCGCGCTCCTACAACAGCAGCCGGCGGATCAATCCAATTGCAGTCGCAACGAAAGGTCGACCGCACGCACGTGCTTGGTCAGCGCACCCACCGAGATGAAGTCCACGCCGGTGCGCGCGAAGTCGGCTATGGTCGACAAATCCACGTTGCCGGAAATCTCCAGGTCCGCACGCCCCTTCGCGATGGCGACGGCTTCGCGCATCAAGGGCAGGGTGAAGTTGTCCAGCATGATGCGATCGGCGCCGGCGTCGAGCGCCTGCCGCAGCTCGTCCAGGTTTTCGACCTCGATCTCGAGCAACAGCGACGGATGGCGTTGGCGCGCGGCCTTGGCCGCCGGGTCGATGCCGCCGGCCGCGATGATGTGGTTTTCTTTCACGAGGATGGCGTCATACAGGCCGATCCGATGGTTGTGGCCGCCGCCACATAGCACGGCGTACTTCTGGGCCAGACGCAGTCCCGGCACGGTTTTGCGCGTGTCCAGCACGCGCACGCCAGTGCCGGCGACGGCAGCGACATAGGCCGCCGTGACGGTCGCGGTGCCGGACAACAGCTGCAGGAAGTTGAGCGCGGAGCGCTCGGCGCTCACCATCGCACGCGCGTTGCCGCGAATCCGGCAAATCACCGCGCCAGCGTTGGCGCGCTCGCCATCACGCAGGGCCCAGTCGATCGTTACCTGCGGATCGAGCTGGCGAAAGCAGGCGTTGAACCAGTCGATACCGGCCATCACCGCATCCTCGCGGCAGGTCAGCATCGCGCTCGCCTGCGCATCGGCGGGCAGCAGGTCGGCCGTGGCATCGCCGCTACCGATGTCTTCGGCAAAGCAGCGTTCGACATCCGCGCGAATCAGTTCGGGTGACGGTGGAGCAAGATTCAGTGAGGTCATTCGGTATCGGTGGCAGTCGCCGTAGCGGGCTGGCTAAGGCGGCCGACAATGGCGTCCAGGGCGCGGTCAAAGAGCGCGGTGGAATCGAGCACGCGTGCCGTACCGGACGCGAGCGCGGCGGCAAGTTCCTGCGGCGCGTGGTCGGCCACCTTCAGGCCGCGGCGGTTCACGAACAGATAGCGTCCGCTCATCGGGCTGATCCATGAAAGCTTCGCGCGCTCGATGGTCTCCGTGCCGGACAGGAACTCCAGCCAGGTACCGGGCTTGAGCTCGGAGACCAGCAACATCTCCGGGGTATCGAGGGCGGGCTCGGCGTAGGGTTCGGAGCGGGCCAGCTCGGCTTCGCTTTCGGCGATCGGCTGGATGCTGTCGGGTATCGGCAGCGTGGTGGACTCTTCCGCCGCCTGGACCTCGGCCTCTGGCACCGGCTCGCCGAGCTGATGTCGATAGTAGGTGTGCAGCTGGGCCAGCAGGCGGTCGATGTCGCTTTCCTGGAACGCGACATTGGCCAGGCCGCGACGCAGTGCGCGCTCGATGCCCGGCAGCATCTGGCGCAGCGCGCGACGCTCGTCGAGCGTACGGGCCGGCTTGGTGCTGTCGATGAAGTCGTTGGTGAAGCGCACCGCGTCGCGGAACTCGGGGGACTCTTCACCCTGGCGCAGGATGGTCAACACCAGGTAGTTCGCCCAGGCGCGGGTGAGGATGCCGTGGATCAGCGGCGGCAACGCGTGATCGCCGATGCGGCTGAGGATTTCGCGGGCGGCGCGGCGACGCGCCTGTTCCAGCTTTTCGCGGCCGCGAGTGGACTCGGCGACGCGCTGTTCGGCCAGTTCGGCACGGCGCCGACTGATGTCCTGGAATTCCTGTAGCTCGGTGCACAGGCGCTCGAAAATCGTCAGATCGTCATCGAAATCCTGCAGCAGGCGATCGACGATGGATTTGACCTTGTCGTGCAGGCGATGGTCGCGATCGGATTCGGCAGACCAGCCCTTGGCAGCATCGGCCAGGTTGTCGAGCAGGCGGCGCGCCGGATGCTGCCGATGCGCGAACAGCTTGCGATCGAGGATGGCAGCCTTGAGGTAAGGTATCTGCAGGCGCGCCAGCAGCACCTGCATCTCGGTCGGCAGGTTGCGGTCTTCGAGGATGAATTCGAACAGCATGCCGACGAGGTCGATGGTGTCCTCGTCGATCGTCGATACCTGGCTGGGGCGTTCGCCACGCAGCGAGCCGATCTGCGCGAGCAGGTGCTCCTTGAGATGCTGTACTTCGCCGGCCAGTTCGATCGCGTCGCTGGCGCGCAGCGGCATCTGCTGGCTGATGGCGGCCTGGCTCTGCAACACGCTGAGCGCGCCGATCAGCTCGTTGGCGCTGGGCATCTGGATCGCGCCAGCCGGCAGGCGGACCGACTCCGGACCGCTGCGGCGCGCGCTGAACAGGGTACGCAAGGTCTGCAGCAGTTCGCTGGATGCGGCGCCTTCGTCTTCGGAAAGGAACGCGCCCTCGCCCTGCTCGGCGCCTGCGGCGGCCGCCGCTGCAGCCGTCGTAGCGCCGCTGCCGGCGCGCGATGCGCCGCCACGGGCCACTTCATGGCGCAACTGCGGCAGCACGCCGGCCTTGATCAGCTCGGCGTTGATTTCCTGGTAAAGCTCGTCCAGCGAAGCCAGCACGTAGCGGTCGAACAGCTTGTAGATGATGAGCTTGACGCGCATCTCGGCGTTGAGTTCGCGCATGGCCTGGCGAAATGCCTGGGACAGGGCGGAGGGGCCGACCGGGTTGCTGCCGTCGTCGATCTGGATGCCACCGTAGATCACCGACAGGCGTTGGTTCACGGCAAAAAGATCGCGCGTCAGGCGCGACTCGTTCTTGCCGATCATGCTGGTGATGGCGAGCGATTCTTCCAGCTCGTTGTCGGCGACCAGCGACAATTCCACCGAGCCGATCGGCAGCGGCGAACCGCTGCCGGTTCCCGCGTTGTTCCGGTAGTTCGAGGAGAACTCGCTCAGGTCACGCGACACCTGGCTCAGGAAACTGCGCTCGACCATCGGGCGGCGTTTGCGCACTTCGCGCATGCCGTCGAAGTAATGCATCTGCGCGGCGTTGTTCTCGGCCTTCTCGGCCAGGTCGAACAACGCATCATCGACATGTTCGAACATGCCGTTGACCAAAATCTGCAGGCGGCGACCCGCGACGTCCCGGACGTTGTTCAAGAGGGCGCCTCCGCGCTCGCTGGAAGGGTCCAGGCGCTGGCTCAGGCTGACGATATTGGATGGTTCACTGGCATCTTTCATCGCCACACCCCTAAGTGATGCCGATGTTCAATCAGCCCATCGCGACAATACGCTGGCCTACAATAAGGTATAGCCGGGCGCGCTGTCATGCCCCGTGTGGCTCGGCTGTGACGCGGTCGTCAGGGGCAGGTACTTACGCCAGCAGAAAAGTCTGGCGAAGGGGTCAGGCGGCGGCCGGGAAATCCCGCAATTGGGTGGTCCCGATACCTTCCTCCGGGAGCATCACGGGGATGCCATCCTCGACCCGGTAGATGACCTTGCGATCGGTCGTGATCAGGCCTTCGGCCAAGGCTTCACGGACGGCCACACCGGCCACGCTTTCGACCTGGCTGCTGCCGATGGCGTTGTTCAGGGCTTCCAGTTCGGCCCGGCTGAGCGGGCGGACCGGAACCTTGCTGACGGGGCAGCACAGGATGTCGAGCAGGCGTTTGTCCATGGGAAGCAGGGTCGTGCCGAAACGCGGAAAGTCCGTACAATAACCCCTTTTGGATGGCTTGGGTCATGACTTCGACTTCTCTCCCGCCGCGCGTAGGTGTCGTGATGGGTTCCCGCTCGGACTGGGAAACCATGGAGCACGCGGCCAGCGTGCTGGTTGAGCTGGGCGTGGCGCACGAAGTACGAGTGGTATCCGCACACCGCACGCCGGACCTGCTGTTCCAGTACGCCGAGGAAGCGATAGGTCGCGGTATCCAGGTGATCATCGCCGGTGCCGGCGGTGCCGCCCACTTGCCGGGCATGCTGTCGGCCAAGACGCGCTTGCCGGTCTTCGGCGTGCCGGTGCAGTCGAAGGCCCTCAATGGCATGGATTCCCTGCTGTCGATCGCCCAGATGCCTGCGGGTATCCCGGTCGGCACGCTGGCCATCGGCCGCGCCGGTGCGGTGAATGCGGGTCTGTTGGCGGCCTCGGTGCTGGCCTTGCATGACCCGTCCTTGGCCACGGCGCTGGACAACTACCGCGCTCGCCAGACGCAGAGCGTGCTGGATCATCCGGACCCGCGTTCGTGAGCGCTCGCCGTCAGCCTGTCGTAGGCATCCTGGGTGGCGGTCAGCTCGCCCGCATGTTGGCGCTTGCGGCAGCCCCACTGGGCGTGAAAAGCCTGGTCGTGGACAGCGTCGCTGACGCGTGTGCCGGTCAGGTGGCGCCGCTGGTGGTGGCCGATTGGACTGACTATGAGGCCTTGGAGCGCTTTGCCTCCCAGGTCGACGTGGTCACCTTCGATTTCGAGAACGTGCCGGCGGAAACCGCCCACTGGCTGGCGCGCAAAGTGTCGGTGTTCCCGGCGCCGCGTGCCCTGGCGGTAGCGCAGGACCGCTTGGCCGAAAAGACCCTGTTTCGCGAGTGCGGCCTGCCGACGCCCGAATTCAAGGCGATCGACACGCGCGCCGAGCTGGATCAGGCCTTGGCGATCATTGGTGCGCCGGCCATCCTGAAAACCCGACGCCTGGGTTACGACGGCAAGGGGCAATTCCGCATCAAGGGCTTGGCCGATGCCGATGCTGCGTGGGCGGCATTGGGCGGACAGGCGACGGCGCATGGCCTCATCCTCGAAGCCTTCGTGCCGTTCGATCGCGAACTGTCGGTGATTGCCGTGCGCAGTCGGGATGGCGATTTCCGCACCTGGCCGCTGACCCAGAACTGGCATACCGAAGGCGTGCTTTCCTTGAGTCTCGCGCCCGCACCTGACATCGCGGCGTTGCAGGCGCGTGCCACTGGACTCGCGCGAACCCTGGCTGAGAAGCTGGAGTACGTCGGCGTGTTTGCGCTGGAATTGTTCGTCAAGGACGGCCAGCTGCTCGGCAACGAGATGGCGCCGCGCGTACACAACTCGGGCCACTGGACCATCGAAGGCGCGCTCACCAGCCAGTTCGAGAACCATGTGCGTGCCGTGCTTGGCCTGCCGCTGGGCGATACGTCGGCGCGCGGCCTCTCGGCCATGTTCAACTGGATCGGCGAGTTGCCCGACGCGGCGCCCGTGCTTGAGGCGGTGGATGCGCACTGGCACGACTACGGCAAGGAGCCGCGTGCGGGCCGCAAGGTGGGGCATGCCACGGTTTGTGCGCCCGATGCGCAACAACTCGTGCAGCGCCTGTCGGGCATTGCCCATGCGCTGGGCCGCGACCTGCAGGCCGAGCCAGCCGTGGGCGAGCTCGAAAACAAGTAAGGCCTGTTGTAGGAGCGCACCCTGTGCGCGAACAACCTGCGTAGCGGCAACCTCGTGATCGCGCACAGGGTGCGCTCCGACAAAAGAGGCAAAAAAACGGGGCCGTGATGGCCCCGTTTTCATACCAAGGTCACGGCGACATCAGGCCAGGTTCTTGGCCGCAAAGTCCCAATTGACCAGGTTCCAGAACGCCTCGATGTACTTCGGACGGGCGTTGCGGTAGTCGATGTAGTAAGCGTGCTCCCACACATCGCAGGTCAACAGCGGCTTGTCGCTGCCAGTAATCGGCGTGGCGGCGTTGGAGGTGTTGACGATGCCCAGCGAGCCGTCCGCACGCTGCACCAGCCAGGTCCAGCCCGAGCCGAAATTGCCGACGGCTGACTTGGTGAACTCTTCCTTGAACTTCTCCACCGAGCCGAATGCCTTGGTGATGGC
>DASXND010000160.1:0-5386 GCA_036495265.1 Dyella sp. | reverse complement strand
CCGCGCCGCTACCTAATCCTCGAACCCAGCGCCGACCTGCGCGAGCGCCAGCGTGAGCGACTTGCACAGGCGCTGCCGGCGGAGGTGTTCGCCCGTGTGCAATGGCTGGATCGCCCACCGGAAGAAGACTGGCGCGGCGTGCTGTTCGCCAACGAGGTGATCGACGCACTGCCCACGACGCGCTTCGCGATGCGCGCCGGCGAGGTCTACGAGGAATACGTCGCGCTGGATGGCGAGGGCCGCCTGATGCGCGTGGATCGCCCCGCCGATGCCTTGGTTTCGGGGGCGGTGCGCCACGTGGAACGTGATACGGAGACGGACTTCGCGGATGGCTACCGTTCGGAGATCCTGCCCCAATTGCCGTACTGGATCCAGGCGATTGCCGGCTCGCTGAGCGCCGGCATGATGCTGTTCGTCGACTACGGCTACGTGCGGCGGGAGTTCTATCTGCCCGAGCGGACCGATGGCACGTTGCGGGCTTACTACCGCCATCGCGCGCATAACGATCCGCTCTATTTGCCGGGCTTGAACGATCTCACCGCATCGGTGGATTTCACCGCGCTGGCGGAGGCTGGCAATGGCGCCGGCTTTGGCGTGGCCGGCTATATGCCACAAGCGCAGTTTCTGATCGGCAGCGGTCTGCAGGAGGCGTTCGAAGCTGCCTATGAAAGCGCTGCGGATGAGCAGGCACGCTATCGCCTCGCCCAGGAAGTGAAGAAGTTGACCATGCCCGACGAGATGGGCGAACGGTTCCAGGCCATGATCTTCGTGCGCGACATGGACGTCGTTCCGTTGCCGGCCGAACTGCTCGAGTCGGATCAGGGCGATCGCCTCTAGCGTCGACGTTTCCGCTGCAAAAAAAACGGAGGCCGTGGCCTCCGCTTCTTCGCAGGATTTACGGCATGCCCACGGGCGCCGTCGTGCCGGTGGCGGCCGGCAGTACCGGCGTGTTGTCTTCCGGTCGCTTGACCATCAGGCCACGTTTGAACAGGTAGGCGGCGGTCTGGTAGTACGCGGTGGCGTCGTCGACCTGGCCCTGCTCGATCGGTGTACGGGGCACGGCGTCGCCGTTGTCGAAGTCCGGGCGCACCTGCTCAAACAGACGCTGCGGCTTGAGAATGCTCAGCGCCTCCTCATGCAGGTAGCCGAGCTTTTCGTAGGTGGCGGGGAAGGCCCGTTCGCGACCCGGCTCGAGCTGGAAGATGTCCGCACCGAAGAAACGGCTGCGATAGCTGAAGTTCAACAAGCCCAGCACGGTCGGCATGATGTCGATCTGTGACATCTGGCGCGTCACCCGCTGCGGCGAGATGTATTTGGGCGCGTAGATCCACAGCGGGATGTGGTAGCGGTTGATTGGCACGCTGGTGCGACCGGCGCTGGAGGCGCAGTGGTCTGCAGTGATCACGAATACCGTGTCGTCGAAGTACGGCTTGCTGCGCGCGCGCTTGATGAAATCGGCGATGGACCAGTCGGTGTAGGCGACGGCAGCCTCGCGCGTACCGTCTTTCTGCGGCACGCGATTGGCCGGCACGGTAAACGGCCGGTGGTTCGAAGTGGTCATGATGTGCAGGAAGAACGGCTTGCCCGCAGCGTTGGCACTGTCCATCTGCTTCAGCGCCAGCGTGTACAGATCCTCGTCCGCCACGCCCCACACGTTTTCGTGATGGATCGTCTCGCCCTTGGCGATGTCGTTGCGATCCACTGTGCGGTAGCCGTTGTGGCTGAAGAAGTAGTTCATATTGTCGAAGTAGCCGTAGCCACCGTAGACAAAGTCCGACTGATAGCCGCGGTTGTTGAACACGTTGGCCACCGAGAACAGGTTCTCGTTGTTGTGTGCCTTCACGATCGAATCACCCGGCGTCGGCGGTACCGAAAGCGACAGCGCCTCCAGGCCGCGCACGGTGCGGGTGCCGTTTGCGTAAAGATTATCGAAGAACATGCTCTGGCGGGTCAGGGCATCGAGGTTGGGCGTGATGTCCTTTTTGTTGCCGAATTCCTTGAGGAAGTCGGCGGACAGGCTTTCCACGCTGATCAGCACCACGTTGAGGTGTCGCTCCGGCCCGGCATGGCGGATCTCGCGAGTCAGGTCCTGCGGGTCATCGCTGACATAGGTCGCCTCCGGCGTCTTTACCAGGTCGCGCACACGCGAGAACGCCTGCTCCTGCGGCAGCGTGAGGTAGAAGCGCGAGTAGTCGAGATGGCTGCTGCGAAACGCCGCGACGAATTCATAGATACCGTTGCCGGCCAGCTCGTTGACGTAGGCGTTGTCGGAGCGGTCCTTGTAGGTGCCCTTGACCGCCACGGCGGTAATCACCGTGAGCACCAGCCACACCAGCACCACCTTGCCGCGCTGCAAAAAGCGGGTGCCGCTGTCGCTGGCGCGTAGTCCGCGCTTGCTCAGCCATACGATCACCACGGTGGCGAGGGCCAGCAGGCTGAGCCAGGTGCCGATCGGGTAGGACTCGCGGATATTGCCGATCACCTCGGTGGTGTAGACCAGATAGTCCACCGCGATGAAATTGAAGCGCGTGCCGAACTCGCCCCAGAACACCAGCTCCGAAGCGCCCACGAACATCAGCCAGCACAGCAGCACCGCCGCGAGCAGATAAAGCGCCCACTGGCCGGCTCGCGACACATAGGCCCGTTGCGGCATCAGCCACAGGAACAGCACCAGGGGCCAGGCGATATAGACGAAGGTGATCAGGTCGTAGACCAGACCGATGCCGAACGCATACGTCCAATAGAGCGGGTTGTGCGGCACGCCGCCACCCACCATGAAGAGCAGGGCGATGCGGGTAAGCATGCCGATCAGCGCGTAGCTGACGGCCAGCCAGTACAGGGGGCGAAAACGCTGGCGCAGCGCAGAAGGCTGCTGGGATGCAATCGACACGGATAGCTCCGGACAAGAAGGTGAAACGCCGAGCTACCGGGGGCGGTGCAGGCGACCCGCCGTTATGTAGGCGAGGGGACCAACGAGCATAACAGGCGGGCTTAGCCCGTAAGTTTAGGGAAAGCCACCTTCCCGGGCGCTTTCGTCCCTGACCGGCCGTTCAGCTAACCGCACGGCCGAGGCTGGCGATCGCCGCGATCCGGGCCGCGGTCAGGGCCTCGCCGATGGCCGGCCCCTGCAAACCCTGGGCGACCAAGGGCTCCGAGCGCACCGCGGCGGCCGTGTCGCGCGCGCGCCGCAGGTAGGCGGCCTGCGGATAGGCGTCATCCTCATGCCCCAGGCGGCCGCGCTTGTCCGCCTCGCAGGCGGCGAGGAACAGGGCCAGCCGTTCAGGGCGGCGCAGCGCATCCAGCGAGGACAGCAGCCGCAGCACGGTGGCTGGCTTGAGTTCGAAGGCACGATGCGCGTTGAGGTGCTCGCGGCAGACCTGTTCAGCCAGCGTGGCATGTTCCGTCGGCACCCTGAGACGCGCGACCAGGCGTTGAAGCGGCGCCACACCGGCATGCTCGTGACCGATGTGACGCGGCAGCACATCCGCCGGTGTCAGCGCCTTGCCCAGGTCGTGGGTGAGCGCACAGAAGCCGACGACGTCGTTGCCCGGCGCGATGCGTGCCGCCATGTCCAGCACCATCTCCACGTGCGTGCCGGTATCGATCTCCGGATGGAACTCCGCCCGTTGCGGCACGCCATACAGCGCGTCGATCTCGGGGAACAGCACGGCCAGCGCACCGGCCTGGCGCAGCACGCGCAGAAACGCCGAAGGCTGGGCTTCGGCGAGCGCCTTGCGCGTTTCCTGCCATACGCGTTCTGGCACGAGGTGATCGATTTCACCATCGCGCACCATCTGCTGCATCAGCGCCATCGTTTCGGGCGCTACGGTGAAGCCCAGGGGGGCGAAACGCGCGGCGAAGCGCGCGACCCGCAGCAAGCGCACCGGGTCTTCCACGAAGGCAGGCGAGACATGCCGCAGCAGTCGTTGTTCGAGGTCGCGCGCGCCGTTGAATGGATCGACCAAGCTGCCATCTTCGGCCTCGGCCATCGCGTTGATGGTGAGGTCGCGGCGCGCGAGGTCTTCTTCCAGCGTGACGGTCGGATCGGCGTGGAAGGCGAAGCCGTGATAGCCGTGCCCGGTCTTGCGCTCGGTACGCGCCAGCGCATATTCCTCACCGCTTTGTGGGTGCAGGAAGACGGGGAAGTCCTTGCCGACCGGGCGATAGCCCTTGGCCAGCAGGTCCTCGGGATGTGCACCGACGACGACGTGGTCGCGATCGACCAGGGGCTTGCCAAGGAGTTTGTCGCGGACGGCGCCGCCCACCAGGTAGATGTGCATGGAGCGATTCTGACATGGGGCGCGCTCGTGGCCGCCCTTGGCACCCTCTCCCCTTCGGGGAGAGGGTTGGGGTGAGGTGCGGGTGCTCGCGGTGGCGCTGATTGTCTCGTTGGTTTTGTCGCCCTGTGTGAGTGCCGCCGCAACCGGGCTCGCCTGCGGCGGGCTTCCGCTGTCCTGCCGGACAGCGGGTCACTTTTCTCTGTTTGGCCAGAGAAAAGTAACCAAAAGAGAGGCCACCCCGATGGCGCGCCTTCCGGGCTACGCCCTCCAGGTGCGCGGGTGGGTTACGGAGGTTTGTCGACAGGGCGTCCTGCCCTGACGACAAACTGGCTTGCATCCATGCAAGCCACCCTGCGGGCTTTTCCTCCACCCACCCGCCGCGTCATAGGGGCCCGACGAGCCGCAGAGCAGAGCAAAAGCGCGACTACGCGACACCTGGTTTTCCATGTAGGAGCGCACCCTGTGCGCGAAAAGCCTACGCAGCGGCAACGCCGTGATCGCGCACAGGGTGCGCTCCTACAAGGCGGCGTTGCTCTTGACCTTCGGGACCCCTGTGCGGCGGTGAGGGGCGGACGATCAGGCCCGCAGGGGTGCCTGGCATGGATGCCAGGCACTTTTCGTCAGGGCAGGAGCCCTGTCGAAAAGCCCGGCCGACCCTCACGGACTTGCCGAGCTTCAGCTCGGCAAGCGCCAAGCGGGGTGCCTTTCTCTTTGGTTACTTTCTCTTGGGCAAGCAAGAGAAAGTGACTCGGCCGTCGGCAGACGGTCGAAAGCCCGCGGCAGGCGAGCCAGATCGCGAATTCGCGGCAGTAGAGCCAATTACATACGCAGCGCCACCGCGAGCACCCGCCCTTCACCCCAACCCTCTCCCCTCCGGGGAGAGGGAGCTAAAAGCAGGCGATCGAAAGCTGGCGTTAGGCGGACCAGATGAAGGCCGCGCGGCTGCTCGCTAGAGCGAGAAAAAGCCTCAGCGCGGATGCGCCCTCGCCACCATCAACCGGCGCTGCCGCGCCGGCACCTGCAACAACACCGGCAACCATGGCGAGAACGGCTGGGGCACGATGCCCAGCGCAGCGTAGCCGTCCACCTTGCCCACGGAATCCGTG
>DASXND010000159.1:0-3259 GCA_036495265.1 Dyella sp. | reverse complement strand
GCCTGTTCGACGTGCACGTGGCTGCCGCTGATCATGGCGCCGACCACGGTGCCTTCGTCTTCGCGCTCGGGCTTGCCGTTGTCGTCGATTTCGCCACCCTCATCGGAGGCGACCACCTTGTGCGCGTCAGCGGTGGCGCTGCCCACGCCCTTCTTCGGGCCGTGATGGTGGCCGGTGGATTCGGCCTCGGCGCGCTGCTTGGCATTCGGGTCGGGCTCGAACTCGGCCAGGGCCGAGCCGGTCTCGATGATGTCGCCGGCAGCGCCGTGCAGCTTGGTCACCTTGCCGGTGTACGGCGACGGCACGTCGACGACGGCCTTGGCGGTTTCCATCGAGCACAGCGGTGCATCGAGCTTGATGTAGTCGCCTGCCTTCACGTGCCACTCGACGATGGTTGCGTCGGGCAGGCCCTCGCCGAGGTCGGGCAGATAAAACGTCTTGATGTCGGCCATGATGATTCCCGTTAGTCGGTTGTCGTCATCCCGGCGTGGGCCGGGATCCAGTGTCGTTGTCTCTAGGCGCTGGGCCCCGGTGGTTGCCGGGGCGACGAGCGCGTGGTCATGCTCAGCTGGCGGCCAGCGTGCGCTTGGCGGCTGCCACGACGCGCTCGGTGCTCGGCATGTATTTCATTTCCAGGCGGAACAGCGGAATGTGCGTGTCGAAGCCGGTCACGCGCTCGACCGGCGCGAGCAGGTCGTACATGCATTCCTCGGCCAGGCGCGCGGCGATTTCGGCACCAAAACCGGCAGTCTTGGGCGCCTCGTGCACGATCACGCAGCGGCCGGTCTTCTGCACCGACTCGGCGATGGTGTCGAAGTCGAGCGGGGTCAGCGTGGCCACGTCGATCACTTCGGCACTGATGCCATCGGCGGCGAGTTCATCGGCGGCTTCCAGCGCTTCCTTCACCTGGGCGCCCCAGGTCACGATCGTGACGTCGGTACCGTCGCGCAGCACGAAGCAGACGTCGAGCGGCAGTGCCTCGCCATCATCCGGCACTTCTTCCTTGTACTGGCGGTAGATGCGCTTGGGCTCGAAGAACATCACCGGATCCGGATCGCGGATGGCGGCGAGCAGCAGGCCATAGGCACGTGCCGGTGACGACGGCATCACCACGCGCAGGCCCGGGATATTGGTGAACAGGTGCTCGTTCGCCTCGGAATGATGTTCCGGCGCGCGGATGCCACCGCCCCACGGGGCACGCCACACGGCCGGCACGGTGATACGGCCGCGCGTGCGGTTGCGCAGGCGGGCGGCGTGGCAGGCGATCTGCTCCATCATCGGATAGATGAAGCCTTCGAACTGCGCTTCGGCGACCGGCTTCATGCCCTGGGCGGCGAGACCGACGGTGACGCCGGCAATGGTGGTTTCGTCCAGCGGCGTGTCGAGCACGCGCAGCTCGCCGAATTTTTCCTGCAGGCCCTGGGTGGCGCGGAACACGCCGCCGTTGACGCCCACGTCCTCACCGAGCACGACGACGCTGTCGTCATGGGCCATTTCATAGGCCAGCGCCTGGGTGACGGCTTCGATAAGAGTGATTTGTGCCATGACTCAGTGACCCTTGGTTTCGAGCGAGAGGACGTAATCGCGCTGCTTGGCGAGATCGGCAGGAACTTCGGCGAAGGTGTAGTCGAACATCGCCGTGACCGGCTGCGTCTTCGTCTCGAGGTAGGCATTGACCTCGTTGTCCATCCACTCGTCGCACTCGGCCTTCCAGGCCTCTTCCTTGGCGTCGTCCCACACGCTCTTGGCCACCAGCCAGTTGCGCAGGCGCTTCATCGGCTCCTTGGCCCAGGCGTCCTTCACTTCGTCCTCGCCACGGTAACGGCGCGCGTCATCGGCGGTGGTGTGGTCGGACAGGCGATAGGTCACCAGCTCGACCACCGAGCCACCCTGGCCGGCGCGCGCGCGTTCGATCGCGTCGCCCATGGCCTTGCGCACGGCGATGATGTCGTTGCCGTCGACCTGGATGCAGTACAGGCCCGCAGCGATGCCCTTCTGTGCCAAGGTCGGTGCACCCGACTGGATCTTGCGCGGCACCGAAATGGCCCACTGGTTGTTCACGATCGCCGCCACCAGTGGCAGGTTCTGCGCGCCGGCGATGTTGATGGCGCCGTAGAAGTCGCCCTTGGACGAACCACCGTCGCCGATGGTGCACACGGCCACGCGCGGCTCGTTGCGGATCTTGAAGGCCAGCGCCGAGCCGGCGGCGTGCAGGCATTGCGTGGCGATCGGCACGGACCAGGGGAAGTCGTGGCGGGCCGGCTCGTTCTGGTAGTCGTTGCCGCGCTCGTCGCCGCCCCAGTACATGTACACCTCGCGCGGCTGCACGCCGCGGTACAGCTGGGCGCCGTATTCGCGGTAGCTGGGGGCGAACACGTCTTCCGGACGCATGGCGCTGCCGATGCCGACGTGGGCCGCTTCGTGGCCCAGGCAGCTGGCATAGGTGCCCAGCTTGCCGGTACGCTGCAAGGCGACCGACTTGGCGTCGAACACGCGGGTCGACAACATCAGCTTGTACAGCTCGACCATGTGGTCGAGGTCTTTGGCAAATTCAGGCAGATCGTCACGGACCTGTTTGCCTTCGGCATCGAGATACTGCAGGTATTCGATTTCAAACTTGGCGGCGATGGACACGACTCGCTCCCGGAGTGAGTAATGGTAGGGATATGGGTGCAGGGGAGGCCGCGACCCATCCAGTGGGGTCTGGCGCACGCGTAACGTCCTGACAAGACCGCATTTGATAACAGGGGCGTATGTTGCGCTGCAAGGTACAGCGCAGCATTCGCGGTGGTACGGAGGGGGCCTCAACAGCAGTTAACATGCGTCTTTTTCCGCTTACTGGAAGGCCATGACCGAGAACCAGCGCGACCTTGAGGCCGGTATCGAACTCGACCTGAACGGGCGACTGACCTATGGCGGTTATCTGCGACTGGATGCCCTGCTGTCGGCCCAGCGTCCGCTGAGCAACCCCCCGCACCATGACGAAATGCTGTTCATCGTCCAGCACCAGGTGGCCGAGCTGTGGATGAAGCTGTTGATCCATGAGCTGAAGGCCGCGCTGGCGCACTTGCGCGCCGACGACATGGATACCTGCCTGAAGATCCTGGCGCGGGTGAAGCAGGTGCAGCGCCAGCTGTTCGAGCAGTGGGCGGTGCTGGAGACGCTGACGCCGTCGGAATACCTGGAATTCCGTGGCGTGCTGGGTGCCTCGTCGGGGTTCCAGTCGCTGCAGTACCGGCAGATCGAATTCCTGCTCGGC
>DASXND010000158.1:0-11902 GCA_036495265.1 Dyella sp. | reverse complement strand
TCGGGTATCGCGCGGATCGATGATGCCGTCGTCCCACAGGCGCGCCGTACCGAACAGCACATCGGCCTCGCGGTCCAGGCGCTGGCGCAACTGGTCGCTCATGGCCTTGAGCGCCTCCTCGTTGACGGGTTGGCCGGCACGCTCCAGCTTGGCCCGCCCCACCATGTCCATGACCTTCGCTGCCTGCGCGCCCCCCATCACGGCCGTGCGCGCCGTAGGCCAGCAGAAAATGAAGTCGGGATCGAAACCCCGGCCACACATGCCGTAGTTGCCGGCGCCGAAGGAGCCGCCGAGCACGAAGGTGAATTTCGGTACGCGTGAGGTGGCGACGGCCTGGATCATCTTTGCGCCGTGTTTGATGGCGCCGTTGCGTTCGGCCGTCGTGCCGACCATGTAGCCGGTGGTGTTTTGCAGGAACACCAGCGGGGTGTTGCTCTGGTCGCATAACTGGATGAACTGGGCTGCCTTGGTCGCGCCGTTGGGCTCGATGGGGCCGTTGTTGCCGAGGATGCCGACCAGATGTCCATGGACCCGTGCGTGGCCGCATACGGTCGCGGCGTCATAGGCCGCCTTGAATTCCAGAAAATCCGAATCGTCCACGATCCGCGCGATCGCCTCACGCACGTCGTACGGCTCGCGCTCGTCCGCCGGAACCACACCGAGCAATTCTTCGGCAGCGTAGCGAGGCTCGACCCGCTTGGCGGGCGCGTATGCCGACTCCCAGTTCAACTTGTCCATCACCTCGCGCGCCATGGCGATCGCATGCGCATCGTCTTCACACAGGTACTCGCCCAGGCCGGTGACCTGCGCATGCAATAGCGCCCCACCGAGTTCCTCGTCCGTTGCCTCTTCGCCAATGGCGGCCTTGACCAGCGGCGGCCCGGCCAGATAGATGCTCGAACGTCCGCGCACCAGGATCACGTAGTCGGCAAGCCCCGGCATGTACGCGCCGCCGGCGGTGGAGGAGCCATGCACGATCGCGATTTGCGGTATGCCTGCGGCGGATAGGCGAGCCTGGTTGGCGAAGGCGCGCCCGCCCTCGACAAAAAGCTCGCTCTGATACATCAGGTTCGCGCCGCCCGATTCGACCAGATGAAGCATGGGAAGCTTGTTCTGGCGGGCGAGTTCCTGTGCGCGCATGGTTTTCTTCATGCCCATGGGTGCAATGGTGCCGCCCTTGACCGCACTGTCGCTGGCCGAGATCACGCAACGCTTGCCGGCCACCACGCCGATGCCGACGATGCAGCCTCCGCCCAGCACGCTGAGCTTGCCGTCATCATCATGCATGCCCAGGCCCGCCAGGGTGCTCAACTCAAGGAAGCTTGAACCCCGATCCAGCAGCCGGGCGATGCGCTCACGCGGCAGCAACTGGCCGCGCTGCTCGAAGCGGTCGCGCTTGGACTCCGCTTCCGCGACCACCTTCTGCTCAAGCGCGCGAATGGCTTCGAGCCGTTCGCTCATGCGCGCCGCGTTGGCGAGAAAGGCGGGTGATTTCGGTTTGATCTGCGATAGCAGAATGGGCATCACGGCTTACCTTTAGGGGGCTGCTGATACGAGCGCTCGATGAAATCCGTTGGATGGCGCGCCGATGTTCCAGCTGAAACCTGACTTATGGATTGCCTCATTAGGGACTTGCTTTACGTTAACGTCAAGCATGGCTATGCTCGGTCAAACGAGGGCACCCAGCGCACCTACCCGGCATGAGCCCAACCTGCCGACCCTTCAACGCCATGGAGCGATCATGGATATCCTGACCTGCACCGAGCAGTTGCGAAAGAAAGCCGCGGCCAGCCCGAACGGTGACAGTGGCCTGAATGCCACGCTGAAATTCGATTGCGGTTCCGACGGCATCATCTTTCTCGACGGCGAGGTGGTGCCGAATACGGTGACCAACGATCAACGCGACGCCGAATGTACCGTGACTATTTCGTTGGTCGATCTTTGCGCGCTGTTGCAAGGACAGCTCAATCCGGCCAGTGCCTTCATGACGGGCAAGCTCAGGGTTACGGGCGATATGAGTGTGGCGATGCGGCTGCAGCGGCTGGTTTGAGTTGCCCGCGCCTGTAGTCGCCCTCCCGAAGGAGGCATGAACTTGGGTACGAAAAAAAACGATGAACTGGTACGTGCGGAGGCCTTTGTTGCCTCCGTCCAGCAGGTTGGCGACGGCGAGCTGTTTGGCATCGCCGACTTGTGCAGGGAGTTTGGTATCTCGCCGCGTGCCGTGCGCTTTTATGAGGACAAGGGACTGCTGAGTCCACGTCGTGTCAATGGCGCCCGCATCTATACGCGGCGCGACCGGGCTCGCCTGCTACTGATACTCCGCGGCAAGGCGATCGGCTCCTCCCTGGCCGAAATCAAACACTACCTGGAGCTGTATGGGCAGCACGGGGAGGGGCGCGCGCAACAGCTGAAATATGCGATGGAGCGCACCGGTGAGGCGATCCGCGAACTGGAAGATCGTCGCGCCAATATTGACGTGATTCTCGCGGAACTGCGTGTCATCAATGCCAGTGTGCAGCGGCAGTTGGAGCAACGGCAACGGAGCAGGACAGAAGACTGACCATCTTGATGGTCGGCGCGGGGTGCCGACCGACCCAGGCGTGCAGTCGGGTGCCAGTTGCTGCGCCACAGGCTGGGCGAACGGCGCGCGTACCCGGATGGGGGTTGCCTCGGGCTGCCGTGACTGAACGCGTCCATAGGCTAATGGCTATAGAGCCTTGGTAAATTTGCGCGTCCGCCAAGGGTAGTCGATAGTGAATGGGTGGATGCCACGGTGCCTGGGCATCCGCGATCGGGTTTTGATTGCCTGGGATCGCATCCGTATACAGGGGGCGTTTGACCGCATGAACGTGCATCCTTCGATCCATGCTACGGCGCAACGGGCGTCGGGTTGGCCGGGTATCCGGCATGTGCTTCAGGCGAACTACGAGCGTCGCTTCCTTGCGCATGCCTCGACGATGCGAAATCTCTATCGCGGGGTGTTTCCCAGTTTTGCGGAGGCGCAATCAAGCATCCCGCCCAACATCGTTCAAGGCTACGACAACGCGGATTCGGCTGCGTTTTATCGCGAGCGCATCCGGCGCGTGTTTCTCAATGACTACCCGATGATGTGGTGGCTGGCCAAGCTGTTCGAGGCCGGGAATGCCTCCGTATTCGACCTAGGTGGGCATATCGGCATTGCTTACTATGCCTATCAGCGCTATCTCCGTTATCCCGAGGCCATTCGCTGGCGGGTCCTGGACGTACCGGCGGTTAACGCCGCGGGTGAGGCATGGGCCGAGAAGAACGATACGCTGAAACGCCTGCGTTTTACCTCGCGCAGGGAGGACGCCGATGGTGCAGACGTCCTGTTCGCAGCCGGTTCCTTGCAATACCTGGACTACACCCTGGCGGAGATGCTTGCCGGGCTTGGGCGGCTACCGGCGCACTTGCTGCTGAACTCCGTGCCCATCCACATGAGTGCGTCGTACTTCACTGTGCAGAACACGGGGGCGGCGTGCTGTCCTTATCGGGTCAGCGCAGAGCGGGAATTCATGGACGGCTTGAAAGCATTGGGTTATTCGATGCTTGACCGTTGGGAGAATACCGATCGTCGGTGTGACATCCCGTTCTATCCATCCCATTCGCTCGATCGCTACTTTGGCTTCTATTTAAGTCGCACGCCCTGAGGCGACCTTGCGTTCGTGAGCGCAGTCCTTCGGCCTCACGTGGCTGGGTCGTGTTGCTTCGGTCCGATGGCCTGGTGCCTTGGCGTTGAGTGACGCCGCGGCGGGCGCGTTGGCGGGCGCTCATGCCCGCGAGCGTTGCGGTCTTGTGTCGGCCGTCCTGGCTATGACCTATGGCGGGGTTGGTGGTGCGCTGCGGCGGGCATCCGTGGTGCTGTCGATCGGTTCCCCGGGTCGCGGAACGGAAAGGCTTGGTAGTAGTCGGTGGTTATAGGCCTAATGGAATTGTCAAGGCATTTTTGATCATGGATATACTGAGTCGTGACCGGTATCACAGTTTTGCCTGACAGGGGAACGACATGAAGACCGTGCTGCGACTTATCGCTCTGTGCTTCGTACTCGCGTTGACAGCATGTGCCAGTAATGGCGGATTGCGTGACGCGCCCAAGATCGATCCCAATGCGCAAGCTGTCACCACCTATCACATCGGTGTGGATGACCAGCTGCAGATCACGGTCTGGCATAACCCCGACCTCAGCGTGAGCGTGCCGGTGCGGCCGGACGGCAAGATTACGGTTCCTCTGATTGGCGATGTTGTCGCCGGCGGCAAGACGCCGGAGGAAGTCTCAGCCGAGATCAAGGACAAGCTGCAGTCCTATGTCCGCGATCCGCAGGTGGCGGTGATTCTTACCGAACTACGCAGTCACGAATACCTTTCCAGGGTGCGCGTCACGGGTGCAGTGCGCTCGCCGATTTCCATTCCCTATCGACAGGGCATGACGGTGCTCGACGCGGTACTGGCGGCTGGAGGGACCACGGAATTCGCGGCGCCCGATCGCACCGAGTTGTTCCGCGAGGGTAGTGACGGCGTCACCAAGCCTTACGCGGTACGCCTCGACAAGGTGCTCCAGCAGGGCGACCTGGCGACCAATTATCCGGTCCAGCCTGGCGATGTCGTCACTGTGCCTATGCGTGCTTTCTGAGGCCGGACGACGCCTAAGGACCAGGGCGGAGGGAAGGGTATGAGCGGGGAAATGACATCTTTTGCCAGCGTGCTGCCTGCGATCGTAAGCGAGGCACGGCGGCGGCGTCTGGCCATCGCCATAGCGTTTGCGTTGATTGCCGTCGCGGCCTTGGTCACCGGTTCGTTGTGGCCGAAGAAGTACGAGGCGTCCACCACCATTCTGGCGCAGGAAAGCAGCATCATCTCGCCGTTGATGGAGGGAGCAGCAGCGGCTACCGGCAACAAGAATCGCGCGAGCATTGCACGCGATGTGATCTTCAGTCGAAAGGTGATGAGCGAGATCCTGGTGACGGGCGGCTGGATGGCCAAGCATCCCTCGGCGCTGGAGCAGGACCGCTTGATCGAGGGCATCAAGGCCCGTACCAAGGTGCTGACCGAGCACGACAACCTCATCACGATCAGCTACTTCGACAAAGAGCCCAAGCGCACCTATCTGGTAACCCATCAGCTCGCCCAGCTGTTCATCAGCGAAAGCCTCGCGTCGAAGCAGCGCGAAAGCCGCGATGCTTACGAATTCATCAACAGCCAGGTCGAGGCCTACCGCAAGAAGCTCACCGACGCTGAAGACAAGCTCAAGGCGTACCGCGATACCAATGACGATGCGCGTCCGGGTAGCGAGGCCGACACCAATGCGCGCATCAGCCAGCTGCGCAGCCAGATTGAAACGGCGCGCATGGATCTGATGGAGCGCCGTTCGCAGGAGGGCTCGCTGGCGTCGCAGTTAACCGGCGAATCCGAAGTGAATACGGTGCAGACGACCGGCGGCATCTACGAGACGCAGATGGCTGACTTGCAGGGCCAACTGGACAAGCTGTTGATGACCTATACCGACGAATATCCGGATGTCGTGCGTGTTCGACATCAGATGCAGGACCTGCGGCAGCAGATGGCACAGGAAGACCAGCGCAAAGCCGCGGCTCAGACGTCCGGAACGCCGATCGCGCTGGATAGCCGGGTGCAGTTCAACCCCGCTTACCAACAGATCAAGACGCAACTTGCCTCGACTCGTGCTTCGACGGCGGCAGCAGCAGCGCGCCTGGGCGCGAGCGAGTCCATGCTGCAGACCGAGTTGCAGCGAAGCGCTCGCATCGCCAATTCCGAGAATGTGACGTCGGAGTTGACGCGTGACTACAACGTCAACCGTGACGTCTATCAGGATCTGCTCAAGCGCCGCGAAAACGCCCGCGTTTCGATGAACCTGGATGCCGAACAGCGGGGACTTACTTTCCTCGTCCAGAATCCTGCGATGTTGCCGTTGACGCCATCGGGACTGCGTTTCATGCATTTCAGTCTGGCCGGCATCGCATTGTCGGTGGCGATACCACTGGGCCTGTTGTTCTGCGTGGTTCGCTTCGATCCGCGAGTGCGCTCGGTCGAGCGGTTGGAGCAGGCCACCGGCTTCGCCGTGCTTGCCGCCATTCCGTTTTACCCGACACCGGATGACCGTCGGCGCGATCGTTTGCACAACATGTTCCTGTTGCTGGTGGTGGCGGGCGTGGGTGCGATTTACCTGGCCATGTTCTGGCTGAGGCTAAAGCAATGAGCATGAAAGAAGAGGACGACAAGGACTTCGGTGGCAGCATCGAAGAGGTGCTCGAGAGCGCTGCCCGGAATCTGGAGAAGCGCCCAACGCCGGGTCACCAGATCGCGCGCATGAATGACAGCGTGGGCGGCCTCGTTCCGCTGCAGTTGGAAGAGCGCAGGCTGATCCATCGCGAGGAATCGGTGCGCCGTCAGTCCGACGCGTTCCGCGAGATCCGCACGCGCCTGCTCGGTATCGCGGGGCAACAGAACTTCGTCACGCTGGTGGTATCGGTCAGCCCGCGTTCCGGCGGGAGTTTCGTGACGCGTAACCTGGCGGCGGCCTTTGCGTTCGACGAGGCCAAGACGAGCCTGTTGATCGACTGCAATCTTCGCTATCCGAATCAGCACAAGGCGCTTGGTATCGAGCCGAAGACGGGCGGTTTGATCGATTTTCTCGAGCAGCCATCGCTCGGTATCGAGCCCGTGCTTTATCGCACAGGTATTCCAAGGCTCAGGCTGATTCCGGCAGGCAAGGCGCGTGAGAACAGTAGCGAATATTTTTCGTCGTTCCGCATGGGCACGATGCTGGACTCGCTGCGCTGTCGGTACCCGGACCGCTATCTATTTCTCGATGGCCCCGCCATCAAGGGGTCGCCGGATGCGCGCATCCTCTCCGATCTCGCGGACTTCATCGTCGTGGTCGCGGGATATGGTCGCGACACGCCGTCTGCCATCAGTCAGGCGGTAACCAATTTCGATCCGGAAAAGATGGCTGGCGTGGTGTTCAACCACTTGCCATAAGCGGGTGACGTACCGGCGGTTTCCCTGGTGCCGAGCGTCTGTAATGGGCAGTTGTATTGGGCGGCTTTTTTGGGGGCGATTTCTGCTGCGACCTATCCACTAGGGGAAGGAACATGGCGGTACGCACGACACTCGCTCGATTCGTCGGGCTAGCACTGGCCGCCACCTCGGGAGGGGCTTGGGCGGGGCAGTTCGACTATTCGTTATATATGTCCTTCGAACACAGCGACAACATCGCGTTGAGCACCACAGCGCCCATCAGCCAGAACGTTATCGTTCCCGGTGTCAATTTCGCTTACCAGGAACTAGGCTCGACCGTGCAGGCCAATGTCACCGGGAACATCGAGTACCGCGACTACCCGGGCAACAACTTCGGCAATCAGACGCTAGGGCAGCTCGCTGCCCAGGCCAACTGGACGATGATACCGCAGCGACTGGATCTGTTCGTGCAGGACTACGCGGGCGTGCAGCCGGTCGACACCCTGGCCGCCAACGCCCCCAACAACCAGCAGCAGACCAATGTGCTGGCGATCGGCCCGACATTGCACTTCCGCGTCGGCGAGGCGATGACGGGGCAGGTGGACCTGCACTACGTCAATAGCTATGCCTCGAAGGTGACGGACTTCAATTCGTCACGTGGCGACGCGGCGTTCCGCCTGTTCCGGGATATCAGTCCGACCGACCAGATCTCGTTCAATGCGGAAGTCCAGCACGTCGCCTTCAGCAACAGCACGTCGGGCCCGAACTACAACCGCTACGAGGTGTACGGCGGCTATACGACGCGGCTGGCACATTTCGATGCGGATCTCACTGCGGGTTGGACCAACATCGACTACAGCAGCAACGGGCCGACCCTCAGCGACCCGCTGGCACGCCTCACCCTGGGTTGGCGTCCGACGCTGCACAGCACATTCACGGTGGCCGGAGCCTACCAGTATGTGGATGCTGCCCAGAGCATTCTGCAGCCAAGCACCATCCTGATCGGCAATGACGTGGTGCCATTGCAACCGATTGCCCAGGTGCTCAGCGACGTGCGTGGTGGCATCAATACGGGCACCGCCATCATCAGTTCGGACGTCTACAAGGAGCGGCGGCTGGAGGCGTCCTATAACTATCGCGACGAACTTCTCTCGCTGACCATAGCGCCTGCCTACAACAAGTTGGACTACGTCAACGACACCACGTTCAACCAGTCCGACCGCGGCATCAGTTTTACGGCGTCCTACAAGCTGCGGCCGACCATTACGTTGTCGGGCTTCACCACGGTGGACCGGATCGTCTACGACAACCTGAATCGAACCGACAAGGACTATCGCATGGGCCTCGATTTTGGGCACCAATGGACGCCGCATTGGAGCTGGCATGCGTCCTACGTGAGGCAGATTCGCAACAGCGACATTGCTGGCCAGAGCTATCACGAGAACGAGTACCTGCTGACAGTGGTGTTCACGCGATGACGATGCGTACCGAAGCTGAACTACCCTTCTTCTTTGGGGACCGTAACGAGCTGTTTGGGATCTACCACGCGGCTGCGCCAACGGTAGGGAAGGCGGTCTTGCTATGCGCCCCGCTGGGCCAGGATCAGATCCGTTGCCACCGCCTGTACCGCCAATTGGCGCATGCGCTGGCGATGGAGGGGATTCCAGCGTTGCGCTTTGACTACTACGGTTGCGGCGATTCGATGGGCGCGAGTGCGGAGGTTCGCTGGGATCGCTGCATCAGGGACACCGTTACCGCTGCCAACGAGCTTCGCGCGCGGAGCGGCATCGATCGGGTGGTGGCGTTTGGTGCGCGCCTGGGAGGGAGCATGGCCCTGGCGGCCTCGGCGGCGGCCCGGTTGGCCGATGTCGTGGTGTGGGATCCGGTAGTCGATGGCCATGCGTACGTCGCCAAGCTCGACGCCATGCAGGAAGCGCTTCGACAGGATACGCATCGCTTCATCAAGCCACGCCCCGCGGAACTCGCCGGTGAACAGTGGCTCGGCTTTGCGGTCAACCCCGAATTGCGGAAACAGATCAGCGGATTGGGATCGGGCTGGGAGGCTACGCCATCGCTGTTGCTTGACTCGCTTCCTCCGACCATCGCGCACCCATGGAAGGCGCTGGCCGTGGACGATGCGAGTATCACGCTATTGCAACCGCCTACGCCCTGGGACGACCTGGCGAGGCTGGAAGTGGCCATTCTCTCGCACCCGCTGGTGCAGACAGTCACGGCCTACCTGCGAGCGCCGCGCCCATGACCGAGCAGGCCTTCCGTTTTGGCAGGGCGCGCCACCTGATCGGCATCGCCGGCTTGCCAGAAACCGCGCCGGATGCGATTGGCGTCATCGTGCTCAACTCGGGGCTGGTGCATCGGGTAGGCCCATTCCGCCTGGCGGTAGATATGACGCGGCGGCTCAACACCCTCGGCTACCCGACTCTCCGCTTCGACTTCTCAACGGTGGGCGACAGTGGAGCCAGCGGCGAATCGCAGTCGCGGCTGCAGCAGATCTGCGCCGACGCCGATGACGCGATGGAGCTGTTGCACCAGCATGCTGGCTGTACGCGCTTCGTGCTGGTGGGGCTTTGCTCTGGCGCGCAGAACGCACATACCGTGGCATGCGTGGACGGCAAAGTGGCCGGGGCGGTGTTCATGGATGGCTACGCCTATCGCACCCTGGGTTTCAAGATTCGCCATTACCTGCCACGACTGCTCGATCCGACACGTTGGTGGCGTCGCCTGACGCGATCGCGTGCGAAGACGGAGCGCTCCGGCAGCGAACCGGTGTTCAGTACCGTGCCATCGCCCCAGGCCGTGGTGCGCGCCGATTTTTCCGGCATGGTGGAACGAGGCATGAAGCTCTGCCTGATCTACAGCGGCGGCATCAACACGTATTTCAACCATGCGCATCAGTTTCGCGAGTGTTTCGGCCGCGTCATGGCTCACCCTGCCGTGAGCACGCGCTACCTGAAGGAAATGGACCATACCTTCGTTCTGGTCGACGATCGCAAGCGACTGATCGAGCACATCGAAGCATGGCTTCGTCGTAACTTCCCCGTGGCTCACGCAGGTTCCTCACCATGAACGGAGTCCTCGTCACCGGCGGAGCCGGCTATATCGGCAGCCACGTGGTACAGCAACTCGTGGCGCGTGGCGAACGCGTCGTGGTCATCGACAACTTGTCCACCGGATTCAGGGATGCCGTGCACGGCGCGGAACTGGTGATCGGCAATGTCGGTGATCGCACCTTGGTGTCACGGGTGCTGGCCGAGCATGAAGTGGATACGGTGCTGCATTTCGCGGCGCACACGGTGGTGCCCGAATCGGTATGCGACCCGGTCAAGTACTACGGCAACAACACCTGCAATACCTGCAACCTGCTGGCGTGTTGCTCGGAAGCGGAAGTTTCGAAGTTCATTTTTTCTTCGACTGCGGCGGTCTATGGCATGACCGACGGCGGGGTCGCCGACGAAGACACGCCGACTCGGCCCATCAACCCTTATGGCAAGTCCAAGCTGATGTCGGAGACGATGGTGCGTGACCTGAGCGCGGCTGGCGCATTGCGGCATGTCATCCTCCGATACTTCAATGTCGCCGGTTGCGATCCCAAGGGGCGCATCGGGCATTCGACGCCGCATGCCACCTTGCTGATCAAAGTGGCGTGCCAGCATGCGGTCGGGAAATGCGCGAGCCTCGCGATCTATGGGACCGATTACAACACGCCCGATGGGACGGGGATCCGCGACTACATCCATGTGGAAGATCTGGCGGCTGCGCACCTGCGTGCTTTGGACCATTTGCGTGCGGGTGGTGAATCGCTGACCTTGAACTGCGGCTATGGTCACGGCTACAGCGTGCGCGAAGTGATCGACTCCGTGACGCGGGTCAGTGGTCGTTCGCTGAATGTGGTCGAGCTGCCCCGTCGCATCGGCGACCTGCCAATGCTGATCGCATGCAGCGATCGCTTGCAGCATGTACTCGACTGGCAACCGCGCTACGACAATCTCGACTTTATCGTGCGCACGGCCTTCCTCTGGGAACAGAAACTGGCGCAGGGCGTCGACTATGTCAGCTAACGAGCCCTTGTCGCGGCTACGCCTGGTTCGCGCCGTGCTGTCGCTGCTGTTACTGCTGGTGTTGAGCGTGTACCTGCTGGCCGCACCACCACTCAATGCTGCCCCACGCAGTGCCGTGGCGCAGGCGACGGGCGCTGCCAAGCACGCGGGCGAGGTGGTGTCGACGCCGTCGGACATTGTTGCCGAACAGAAGATCGTGCTTAACCGCAATGCCGGCAGCGGTTCGCCCGTGTTGGTCTCGCTGGGCATCCCGTTTCCACCCGGATCGCTCACCGATACGAACCTGCTGCGCATCCTGGACGAAAAGGGCAGCGAGGTCGCCTCCGTAGCGAAAGTCACGCTGCGCTGGTATTTCAAGGACGGCAGCATTCGGGCTGTGCGCGTGCAGTTCCGTGCGCCTCTGGGCACCGACAAGGCGACGTATTACTTCGCCATTGGCAAGCCGCGCCAGGAGGAGATCGCGGGTTGGCCTTACGATACGGGACTGGTCGACGGCGAGCAGGGGCTGCAAGTTCCCATGGTGCTTGGCACGCTGATGCCGGAATGGCTGACCGCGTCGTTGATCGCCGGGCCACAGATTCCAGCCAGCCCCAACGAGGCGTATGCCAAGTACGTGGCGCGCCAGTTCCAGTGGGCACAAAAGTTGCCGGTGGACGATCCGACGGCCTGGTTGTTCGATCGCCCCTCCACGTTGTTCAAGGCCTATATTCGTACGGGCCGCTTCGACTATCTGCAGGCGGCCGATACCAGCTATCGCTTCTACATGAAGTACATCAAGCGCGATGGTCTACCCATGGGGCCATCGTGCGGTGGTGGCTGGACCCTGGGTGGCA
>DASXND010000157.1:0-5566 GCA_036495265.1 Dyella sp. | reverse complement strand
TGGCGGTGTGCGGCGTCATTTGGGTTCGCGAGGAATCATGTAGCCGATGCCGCGCACGGTATGGATGACCTCCGTGCTCAGTTTGCGTCGCAGCCAGTGCACCTGGACTTCGATGGCATTGCGCTCGACCACGGTGTCCAGCCCATAGACCGAGTTCTCGAGCGTCTCCCGGCGCACGATACGTCCGGCGCGCTCCATCAGCACGCGCAGTACGCCGAACTCACGGCGGGTCAGGCTCACCCGTTCGCCACGGAATTCCACTTCGGCGGTGGCCAGATTGAGGCGCAAGCCGCCCACTTCGACCAGGTTGTCGGCCAGACCCTGGGTGCGACGAGTGAGGGAGCGGATGCGCGCAGCCAGCTCACCAAGATGAAATGGTTTCACCAGATAATCGTCGGCGCCCAGGTCCAATCCGCGTATACGCATTTCCAGCGCGTCGCGCGCCGTCATCACCAGCACCGGTGTCTTCACGCCGGAACGGCGCGCTTCCGCCAGTACCTCCAGACCGTCCTTGCCGGGCAGGCCCAAGTCCAGCAGGACCAGGTCGACCGGGTCGCCGCGCAAGGCCTCGGTGGCCTCGCGCCCGTCACGCAGCCAGGTCACCGCGTAGGACTGGTGTTCCAGTGCATGTTTGATGGCCGCGCCCAGCTCGGCATCGTCTTCGACCAGCAGAATATGCATGCCATAACGCCCGTGTCGGCCTCGGAAGGGCGCGGCTGTGCCACCGCCCGGTGCCATCATCCGCAACCATCCTTTTGTGGATCTTTTCCCGGCAGCGCAGCAGCAGGGTGCCGTCACGTTGGCGCGTGAGACGCGCCCCGTCAATCTTAGCTGCGACAGGTGCTTGACCCAAAAAGAAAGGCGGCGGGCTGCAACCCGCCACCTTTCGCCCTGTCATGGCGCCTAAGGGGGCGCCGCTGGAAACGCTATGCTGCTGCGCGGGTAGTCCTCAGTGTGGCTTCGATTGTGCGGCAGCGACGATCGCGTTGCGAAGATCGACCTGGTTCAAGGCGACGCCTTGTGACTCATCGATGGCCACGGCCTTCATCGACTGTGGTTTCAGCGTGAGATGGCGTTGCGCCTCCCAGCTGTTGGCTTGCTGTTGGGCCAGCGCGAAATCTGCAGGGGTGGTTCCTACGAATCCGACGATGGCGTAACCGCCAGGCATGTCGACCGTGTAAGTGTCGACCGCGGCCTGCGCCTGACCGATGCAGGCAACACCGAATGCAATGATGGTGGGAATGATCAAGCGCTTCATGGTGGTCACCTCTCTAACGGGGAGCTTCCGGGGGAGGCTTTACCTTAGGCTCCTACGCCACCTCATGCTTGAGGAAGGTGCATGAAAGGTTGAGGAATTCGTGAGGTTTGGCGCTGCGTAATGTGTGTTCTGTGCCATTCGTCATGCATTTTCAAGCGGCAAGTGTCTTGTCCTTGTAACGGCACAAATCGCGGATGACACATTGAGGACAATCGGGCTTGCGCGCCTTGCATACGTAACGACCGTGCAGGATCAACCAGTGATGTGCGTCCTGCTTGAATTCAGCGGGAATCACCTTCTCCAATTTGTCTTCCACGACGCGTACATCCTTGCCTGGCGCAAGCCCGGTGCGATTGGCGACGCGAAAGATATGCGTGTCGACGGCGATGGTCGGGTGGCCGAAGGCCGTGTTGAGCACGACGTTGGCGGTCTTGCGTCCGACGCCAGGCAGCGCTTCCAGCGCTTCGCGTGTATCGGGCACTTCGCCGTCGTGCCGGTCGACGAGCATGCGACATAGCGCGATCACATGCTTGGCCTTGCTGTTGAACAGGCCGATCGTGCTGATATAGCGCTTGAGCGCATCCTCACCGAGATCGAGCATTGCCTGTGGCGTGTTAGCGACGGCATAAAGCTTTTTTGTCGCCTTGTTCACACCAACATCGGTGGCCTGGGCGGACAACACCACGGCGATCAGCAGCTCGAACGGTGTGCTGTAGACGAGCTCGGTCGTAGGGTGTGGATCGATTTCGCGAAGGCGGGTAAACAGCTCGATAACATCAGCACGCTTCACGAAGTCTTTCCTTGCTGTTTTGCCCGGGCTCGGGCCAGGGCCGCAAGCACAGGGTTGCCCTGGGCCGCGGCGGCATCCACGGCTGCCTTGCGCGCGGCCAGCTCAGCGTCTCGCTGCGCCTGATCGCGCGCCAGGCGTGCCTCACGTTGCTGAAAGTGCGCGCGTGCGGCATCCGCATGGACCGGGTCGCTCACCCATGCCGACGGCATGGGCTCGAGCACGATGCAATCGACGGGGCAGGCCGGTACACAGAGCTCACAGCCCGTGCAGTCATCGGCGATGACCGTGTGCATCAGCTTGGCCGAACCCACGATGGCATCGACCGGGCACGCCTGGATGCATTTGGTGCAGCCGATGCAATCGGCTTCGACAATGCGGGCCAGGGTACGTGGTTTCTCCACGCCATGCTCGGAGTCGAGCGGCAATACCGGCACATCGAGCAACGCAGCAAGCCGGGCGATGCCGGCGGCACCGCCGGGTGGGCACTGGTTGATCTTTGCTGCGCCGAGCGCGATCGCTTCCGCGTAGGGGCGACAACCGTGATAGCCGCATTGCTCGCATTGGGTCTGCGGCAGCAGGGCGTCGATGCGATCGGCTAGCGACATGTTAGTTGCGGGATCAGCGGACGGTGGCACCCGGCTTGGCGCCCTGGTCGGCGTCGAGCAGGAACAGGTCGCCGCCGCCTTCGCCGGCCGACAGGATCATGCCTTCGGACAGGCCGAAGCGCATCTTGCGCGGGGCGAGGTTGGCGATGAACACCACATTGCGTCCCACCAGCGCTTCCGGCTGGGCATAGGCGGCGCGGATGCCGGAGAAGATCTGGCGCGTGCCGAGCGGGCCCGCATCCAGTTCGAAGCGCAGCAGCTTGTCCGAGCCATCGACGAATTCGCACACGGTGACCTTGCCGATGCGCAGGTCGAGCTTGGCGAAGTCGTCGATGCCGATGATGGCGGCGCCGTCGACAGAGGGCGATGTGGGTGCGGTGCTGGCTTCGCTCATGGTCTTGCTCGATTCCTTGAATTTCTTGGCGGGTACAGGCCTGGTTTCGGTCACGCCAAGGGATTCCTTGGACGCTTCCACCATGGCCTCGACATGCTTGGGGTCGATGCGGCCAAGCAGCGGCTCGAACGCGTTGACGGAATGGTTGTGCAGCTCGGCGCGCGCGTCGTCGAAGCCGGTGATCGGCGCAGCGAGGAAACGCTCCGCCGCCTCCACGGTGGCCGGCAGTATCGGCTTCAACAGGCCCGACAGCAGGCGGAACGCAGCCAATGCAAACGAGCACACCTGCTGCAGTTCATCGCGGCGCGAGTCGTCCTTGGCAATGGCCCACGGCGCCTTGGCGGCGATATAGCCGTTGACCATGTCGGCCATGGTCACGAACCGGCGCGTTACTTCGGCGAACTCGCCGCTGCCGTACAGCGAAGGCACATCGCCATACAAGGACAGCAACTCGCCCCACAGCTCCTGCTCTTCATGGCTGAAGGCGGGCGCGAGGCGGCCGTCGAAGTACTTGTGGATAAAGCCCGCCGTGCGGCTGGCGATGTTGACCCACTTGCCCACCAGGTGCGAATTGACGCGCTCCTCGAAGGTCTTCAGGTCCAGGTCCACGTCGACCGGCGTATCGCTCAGCATGCTGGCGAAGTAATAGCGCAGGAACTCGGGATGCAACTGGGCATCCAGATAGGTGCGCGCCTTGATGAAGGTGCCGCGCGACTTGGACATCTTCGCACCGTTGACGGTCAGGTAACCATTGACGTGCAGTGCGGTCGGCGTGCGGAAGTTCGCGCCATGCAGCATCGCCGGCCAGAACAGTCCGTGGAAGTTGATGATGTCCTTGCCGATGAAGTGGTGCATTTCGGCATGGCTGCCCGGCGCCAGAAAGTCCTCGAACTTCAGGTCGGTGCGATCGCACAACGCCTTGAAGCTGGCTAGATAACCCACCGGCGCATCCAGCCAGACGTAGAAGAACTTGCCCGGTGCGTCGGGAATCGGAAAGCCGAAGTAAGGCGCATCGCGGGAGATGTCCCAATCCTTCAGGCCGCCATCCAGCCATTCGCGCAGCTTGGCCACGACACCGCTGTTGGCGACGGGCTGGCCGCCGGTGAGCTTGCCGCCGAACCAGTCACGCAGCAGCGGCTCGAACTTGCCCAGCTCGAAGAAGTAGTGTTCCGAGGCGCGCAGCACCGGCGTGGCACCCGACATGACCGAGTATGGGTTGATCAGGTCGGTCGGCGCGTAGGTGGCGCCGCAGTTTTCGCAGTTGTCGCCGTACTGATCTAGCGTGCCGCAGTTCGGGCAGGTGCCCTTGATGTAGCGATCCGGCAGGAACATTTCCTTTTCCGGATCGAACAGCTGCTGGATATCGCGGCGGGCGATAAAGCCGCCATCGCGCAGGCGCGTGTAGATCAGCGAGGCAAGCTCGCGGTTCTCGTCCGAATGGGTCGAGTGGTAGTGGTCGAATGCCACGCCGAACGCCGCAAAGTCAGCCTCGTGGCCGACGCGGATACCTTCGATATAGGTTTCCGGCGACAGGCCGGCCTTCTCGGCGGCCAGCATGATCGGTGTGCCATGCGCGTCGTCGGCACATACATAGATGGCCTCGTTGCCCTGCATCCGCTGCGCGCGCACCCAGATATCAGCCTGGATGTAGCCCAGCAGATGACCCATGTGCAGGGGGCCATTGGCATAGGGCAGGGCATTGGTAACGAGTAGGCGACGGCTCATGGGCGGCGACGGCTGCGATGGGCCGTCCATTATGGCATGTGGATTGTGGAGACACGCTCAGGTGCGCACGGTGATGGCTTCGGCGTTGTTTTGTTCGTCGACCGGGTGGCTCTCAACTGTGGACCCAGCGCCTGTGCGGGACATGAGTGGCAGGGGTTGACCAGCTTCGCTGTTGTAAAGCTCCTCCAGCACTCTCTGGAATGATGCTCTTGCCGAGTCGTTTCGATCGGTGCCTGAACGATTGTGTCCCTTCGTGCTTGCATGTTGTTGCACGATTTACTACATTTGTTCCTGTTGCCTCTCTCGATGGTGCGCAGTTGAAAATCATCTCCGAGCCGGTTCGCTTCGGCGCACTTTCCCCGTCGCTTTCCGCCGCCAAGCGGGCAACGCGGCTGATTTTTCTGGTGGCTGGCATGGGCATGTCGGCCTGGGCGCCGATGGTGCCCTATGCCAAGGCGCGTCTCGCGCTGGACGACGCACAGCTGGGTGTCGCGCTGCTGGTATTCGGTGGTGGCTCGATGCTCTCGATGCCGTTCGTGGGCTGGCTGGCGCATCGGCTGGGCAATCGCACGGTCATCGTCGGTGCGGGCTTGCTCACCTGCCTGGCTTTGCCGTGGCTGGCCACGGTGACCAGCATGGTCGGGCTGATTGTTGCGCTGCTGTATTTCGGCGTGGTGCTGGGGGCCGTGAACGTAGCGATGAATGCGCATGCCGTGGAGGTGGAGCGGCTTGATGGAGGCCGCCTGATGTCGGGTTTCCATGGCCTATTCAGTGTAGGGGGCCTGGCGGGTGCG
>DASXND010000156.1:0-9589 GCA_036495265.1 Dyella sp. | reverse complement strand
AGACCACCTCGGTGGCCAATACCAGTCGTGGCCCGAGCTACAGGGTCGAGGCGCACTTCGCCAATATCGGCCAGCTCAAGGAGCGCGCGCCGGTGAAGGTGGCGGGCGTGCGCATCGGCCAGGTGGAGTCGATCATGCTTGATCCAAGCCAGGAACGGGCTGACGTGAAGCTGTCCATCGATCAGCGCTACAGCCAGATTCCGGACGACTCGGTCGCCACCATCTTCACCAGTGGCCTGCTGGGTGACCAGTACGTCGGCATCCAGTACGGCAGCTCCAAGAAGAGCATGGCTGACGGCGGCACGCTGGCGCTGACGCGGCCAGCGCAACAGCTGGAAGAGATGCTGGGCAAGTTCTTCGGCGCCGGCGGCGCGGCGGACAATCTGTCCGGCAGCTACGTCGTCAAGGCGCGCTTCACCAATGTGGGCGCACTCTCGGCAGGTGCCCCGGTGAAGATGGCCGGTGTGGCCATCGGCAGCGTGCAGTCGGTGCGGGCCGATCCGGTCAAGCTCGATGCCGAAGTGACCCTGGCCATCGACAAGAAGTACGACCAGATTCCGGACGATTCGGCCGCGGCGGTGTTCACCAGCGGTTTGATCGGCAGCCAATTCGTGGCCATCCAGCCCGGTGGTTCGCCGGACATGCTGAAGAATGGCGACGAACTGGTGCTGACCCAGTCGGCCCTGCAGATCGAGGATCTGATCGGCAAGTTCCTGGTCAGTGGTTCGTCCAGCGACAAAAAGACCCCCGACAGCGGCAAGGCTGCCTCTGGCGACAAGCCTGGCGAAAAGCATTGAGTCCGCGCCTCGCGTCCCGATATTCACTAAAGATCCCACCCAGGAGTCTCCCCATGTTGCGCAGTCTGGCTCTTGCCACCGCTATCGCCTTTGGCAGCGTGCTTGCCGCCCCCGCTTTCGCCCAGAATGCTGCCCCGGCCCCAGCAGCGGACGCCGCCCAGCAGACGCCGGCGCAGGTGGTACAGATCATTACTGACCAGCTCTCCAAGGCTATCGAAGGCCACCAGCAGGAGCTGAAGAACAATCACGAAAAGTTGATCGGCGTGATCGACGGTGTCTTCCTGCCGCACTTCGATATCGACTATGCCTCGATCCTGGTGCTCGGCCAGCATGCCCGCGAGGCGACGCCGGATCAGCGCTCGCGTTTCGCCAAGGCGTTCTACAACTCGATCACCCATCGCTATGCCGAGGGCCTGCTCGACTACACGCGCGGTCGCGTCAAGGTGTTGCCGTCCAGCGGTGACGTCAACGACAAGCGCACCATCGTGCGTACGCAGGTCGTTTTGGACGATGGCAAGATCGTGGCAGTCGACTACGCCTTCCGCAAGGATCGCGAGGGCAACTGGAAGGCCTACGACGTGATCATCGAAGGCATTTCCTACATCACCAACTACCGTAACCAGGTCGACGCCGAGATCCGCAAGGTGGGCATCGATCAGCTCATCACCAATCTCGAGACCCAGGGTGACAAGGCGCTGGAGACGATGGAAAAGGAAACCAAGGCCGCCCCGTGATGGTTTCTCCAGGCACCTCCTTGAAGGTTGACGATGGCGCGCCGGATAGCGTTCGCGTGTCCGGCCCGCTGACGTTCGCCAATGCCACGGTGGCATTGGATGCCATGAGTGCAGCGGTGGCTCGCGATGGCCGTCATACACTGGACCTGGCCGGTGTGACGCGTACCGATAGCGCCGGTCTCGCCTGCGTGCTGGCCGTACTGGCCAAGGCGGCGGAGCAGGGGCACAAGCTCACCGTGCGCAACATCCCCGAAGGCATGCGCCTGTTGGCCAGCGTGTGCGAAGTGGAAGGCTTGATGGTCTGAGGTCTGCCCGGTCCGCCGGGCAAGCCAACAAAAAAGGGGCCTTGCGGCCCCTTTTTTTGTGATGCCGATATACCGGCGATCAGTGATTGCTTGGCGGGTTCTGCGTCGGCTGTTTGGGTGGCTGCTTGTCCTGCCACTTCTGCTGCTCTTCCATCAGCTCGTCGGGGTCGAAGTTCTTGTCCTTCAGGCCCTGCATCTGCTCGATGACATCGTCCGGCGGATTGCCACGGTAGATCTGGTAAAGGCGTTGCTGGCGATACGCGTCGCGAATGAAGGCGTAGGGGTCGTAGGCCGAATTGAGGAAGCTCTCCGCGTCGATGGCGCTCGAACGCAAGGTGATCAGGTACAGCACCTGCGGCAGGTATTCCTGCCCGTACTCGTAACTGTTGTTGCGCGAGAAATAGCTCAGCGGATCGAAGAAGTAGCCGTCCACCGGCATGCGCCAGACATCGCGCAGGGTGGTGGGGCCGATGAACGGCAGCATCAGGAAGCTGCCTTCGGGCACGCCCCAGCGCGCCAGGGTGATGCCGAAGTCCGTTTCCTCCAGCGGGATACCCAGCTGGCTGGCCGGGTCGAAGAAGCCGCCGAGGCCCAGGGCTATGTTCACGATGAAGCGACCGCTGCTCTGCGCCGCTTCCTTGGGCCGAGCCTGCAGCAAGTCGTTGGCCACCGTGATCGGCATGTGGATATTGGTGAAGAAATCGCTGACCGAGCGACGGATGGTGTCATTGGTCACCTTGCGATAACCCACTGCCACCGGGCGTATCACCGCCTTGTCCAGCGAGTTGTTGAAGGCGAACATGCTTCGATTGAACTTCTCGTGCGGATCGTCGGTACGCGGCTTGGCGATTGCGCAGCCAGCCAGCAGAACCAGGGCCACCAGGGGCAGACTGCGCGTGAGGAGGGAGCGGAAGGCTGGTGACATGGGTGGCAACGGTCCCGGGGTTGGGGTTAAGCGCAATATTGTACTTGCTAGTTTTTTATTATGTACAGAACCGATTGAGTTTCGGGCAGCTGCACTGCAGGCTGGCTGAACCGAGCATCATAAAGCTTGCTGCATTGCCAGCAAAGCGCCCTCTGGCTACACTGACGCACGATAAGTCGCTTTATTCTTTAAGGATTTCAGATGGCCCGCATTACCGTCGAAGACTGCCTGCAGGTAGTCGACAACCGCTTCGAACTGGTGCTGATGGCGACCAAGCGCGCCCGCCAGCTCGCCAACGGTGCCGAGCCGGCAGTCAATCCGGATCATGACAAGCCGACCGTGCTCGCCCTGCGCGAGATCGCCGACCGCCGCATCGACCAGGCCACGATCGACGAGATCGATAAGGCCGAGCGCGAGCGCGCCGAGCGCGAAGCCCTTGAATGGGCCGCGGCCGAAGTGGACGACGATCTCTCCAAGGCTGGGGATGACTGATGGAAGGCGGTGGCTGTAGACAGCGCGCGCAACCGGCCGGGATGACCGGCATCCGGTGCTGGCGCGTGAACTCAGCCACGGCTTCTGCTTCAAGCAAACGCACGGAGGCGGTCGCCTGAGCGGGGACCGAACATCCATGCCGGCAGTCACGGATCCCACGCTTACGGATACGTCGACGTTGCCGCCTTACGTCCTGGCCTTGAAGGAACGCGTGGCTTACCTGCCCGAAGCGCAGGTGGCCCGCGTGATCCGCGCCTACGAAGTGGGCGCCCAGGCGCATGAGGGTCAGGCCCGCAAAAGCGGCGAACCCTATATCACCCATCCCGTGGCGGTGGCCGGCATCCTGGCCGAGCTTGGCCTGGACGCCGAGACCATCATTGCGGCGATCCTGCACGACACGCTGGAAGACACCGCGCTCAGCCGCACGGAACTGGCCGGCGAGTTCGGTGAAACCGTGGCCGAACTGGTCGACGGCGTCACCAAGCTGGACAAGATGAGTTTTAGCAGTCGCCAGGAGGCGGATGCGGAAAGCTTCCGCAAGATGCTGTTGGCGATGGCGCGCGACCTGCGCGTGATCCTGATCAAGCTCTCCGACCGACTGCACAACATGCGCACCTTGGGCGCCAAGGATCCCCAGTCGCGCCGCCGCATTGCGCGCGAAACGCTCGAGATCTATGCGCCCATCGCGCAGCGCCTGGGCATGAACAAGGCCAAGGCGGAACTGCAGGACCTGGGTTTTCGCGCGCTGTATCCCGATCGCTATCGCGTCATCAGCGAACGTATCCGCGCCGCCCTGGGCAACCGCCGCGAAGCGATGGGCAAGATCGAGACCGCACTGTCGGCGCGACTCGCCACCGAGCATCTCGCGGCGCGTGTGGTCGGGCGCATCAAGTCGCCGTGGAGCATCTATTCCAAGATGCACCACGAGCACAAAAGCTTTGCGCAGCTGATGGATGTGTACGGCTTCCGCGTGGTGGTCGACTCGGCCATGAGCTGCTACATGGCGCTCGGCGCCGTGCATGGCCTGTACAAGCCGGTGGATCGCCGCTTCAAGGATTTCATCGCGATTCCGAAAGCCAACGGCTACCAGTCGTTGCACACGGTATTGCTGGGGCCGTTCGGCGCGCCGATCGAGGTGCAGATCCGCACCGCCGAAATGGATTCCGTGGCCGAGCGCGGCGTGGCTGCGCATTGGGCCTATAAGACCGATTCCGGTCCGGCCAATAGCGCCCAAGCGCGTGCGCGCGAGTGGCTGTCCTCGCTGGCTGACAGTCAGGCCAATACGGCTTCGTCGTCGGAATTCATCGAAAACGTAAAGATCGACCTGTTCCCCGACGAGGTCTACCTGTTCACGCCGCGCGGCGACATCCTGGCCTTGCCGCGCAATGCCACCGCGCTGGACTTCGCCTATGCCGTGCATACGGACGTGGGCGATCACGCCGTGGCGGCGCGCGTCGACAAGAAGCTGCTGCCGCTACGCACGCGCCTGGAGTCGGGGCAGTTGGTGGAGATCATCACCGCGCCGTCGGCGGTGCCCAATCCTGCGTGGTTGGAATCGGTTGTCACCGGCAAGGCGCGTACGGCGATCCGCCAGTACCTGAAGCATCTGCAGCACGAGGATGCGGTGGATTTCGGTCATCGCATGCTCGATCGCGCGCTCGATGCGCTGGGTTCAAGCCTGGATGCGATTCCGCCGGCCGTGCTCGACCGGTTCCTTGAGACCTCCAAACTCAAGCGCCTTGAAGAGTTGCTCTCGGATATCGCGCTGGGCAACCGCATGCCGCATCTGGTGGCCAGCCAGCTGGTGGCCGCGCGCGGCAAGAAGTCGTCCGATGTGCTGCAGTCGCCCCATGCAGCGGAGAAGATCCACATCACCGGTGCGGAGCGCGGCGTGCTCAGCTTCGGCAATTGCTGCCACCCGCTGCCGGGCGACGAGATCATCGGTTACCTGTCGTCTGGCAAGGGCATCGTGGTGCATCGGGTGGAATGCCCGAACGTGGTGGAGTTGCGCAAATTGCCGGAGCGTTGCGTGGCCATCGAGTGGGACCGCGACGTGCAGGGCGATTACCGTGCCGAGCTGCGTATCGAGGTCATCAACCGCCCGGGCGTGCTTGCCACGGTAGCGGCGGCGATCGCCGCCGCCAACTCGAACATCGAGAACGTGGAGTACGTCGAGCGCGATGCGTCGGCGGCCACCTTGCTGTTTGCGCTGGAAGTGAAGAACCGCAAGCACTTGGCTGAAGTGATTCGCCGCGTGCGGCGTACCGGTGTGGTCAGCGGCGCCTACCGTTATCCGCTCTGAGCTTTTGCGGGGCGTGGCAACGCACGTTCGGCCCTAGGGATGCTCAGAGCATCCCTAGGCCAGCCAGATATCCAGGTCTTACACTCGGTGCCTTCGTTATCGCGCAGAGGGTTTGCCATGTCCCGCAGCATCGTTTCCACCGACCAGGCCCCGGCCGCCATCGGCCCCTATTCGCAGGCCGTGCGTGCCGGTAACACCGTCTATTTCTCCGGACAGATTCCGCTGGATCCGGCAACGGGCGCGCTGGTCGACGGTGATATCACCACCCATACCCGTCGTGTCTTCGACAACCTCAAGGCGGTCGCGGCGGCGGCGGGTGGTTCGCTGGACAAGATCGTCCGCGTGGGCATCTATGTCACGGATCTCGGCAATTTCGCCGCCGTGAACGCCGTCATGGCGGAATATTTCCAGGCGCCATTCCCGGCCCGTTCCACCATCGAGGTTTCCGGCTTGCCCAAGGGTGCCGAAGTGGAAGTTGATGCCGTGATGGTGCTCGACTGATCACTAAGCGTGCCCTCTGCCGACAGCTAGAAGGACATTGCCGGCTGCGCCCTTGGCCCTTGCTCGGTTAGGCTTTGCCGATGCCGACCCCTCGCACGCTAGCCACGACATCGACGCATCCTGCCCCTGGCGACACGCCGGTTTCGGCGCTGCCTGGTGTGGGTCCTGCGCTGGCGGAAGCATTGGCGCGGCTTGGTCTGGAGCGTGTACAGGATCTCTGGTTCCATTTGCCGTTGCGCTACGAGGACAAGACGCGGGTGGTTGCGATCGCCGACCTGCGCCCGGGTGAGCGCGCGCAGGTCGAAGGCGTCGTCGAGGCGGTCGAGCGGGGCTTTCGCTATCGCCCGCAACTCAAGGTGGCGATCGGCGATGACTCGCGCCAGACGCTGATGCTGCGCTTCTTCCATTTTCGGCGCAGCCAGTCCGAACAGATGCAGCCCGGTACGCGCCTGCTTTGCTACGGCGAAGTGCGCCAGGGTTCGCTAGGGCTGGAGATGGTGCATCCGCAGTATCAGCGGCTCAGCGGCGACGAGCCGGCTAGCGTGGACGAGCTGCTGAGCCCCATCTATCCGACCACCGAGGGACTGGGACAGAAGCGTCTCGCTGGCGTCATCGCCAAGGCGATGGCCCTGCTGCCGCCGGATGCGCAACTCGAGTTGATACCACCCGCACTGTGCGCGGAACATGGCCTCACCTCGTTGCGGGATGCGCTGCTCTACGTGCACCGGCCGCCGCCGGATGCGCCTTTGGGGCAGCTTACGGCAGGGCGCCATCCGGCGCAGCAGCGCTTGGCCTTCGAGGAGCTGCTGACCCAGCATCTCAGCCTCAAGCGCATGCGCGCCGCGGTGCGTCGTCGTCATGCTCCGAGCCTGCGTGGCACGGGGCAACTGCGCGAACGCCTGCTGGCCGCCCTGCCGTTTGGTCTGACTGGTGCGCAACAGCGCGTGACGGCCGAGATTGCTGTCGATATCGCGCAACCGAAACCCATGTTGCGACTGGTGCAGGGCGACGTCGGCAGCGGCAAGACGATCGTCGCGGCGCTGGCCGCCATCGCTGCGGTGGAGTCGGGCCAGCAGGTGGCCTTGATGGCGCCGACCGAGCTGCTGGCGGAGCAGCATCTTCAGCACTTCCGACATTGGTTGACGCCGCTCGGTGTCGACGTGGCCTGGCTTGCCGGCAAGGTAGCGGGCAAGGCGCGGCAGCAAGCACTGCAGCACGTCGCTGAGGGTGCCCACGTCGTCATTGGCACGCACGCGTTGATGCAGGAAGGGGTGGTGTTCGCCCAGCTCGGCCTGGTCATCGTGGACGAACAGCACCGCTTCGGCGTGCAGCAGCGCCTTGCCTTGCGCGACAAGGGGGCGGATCAGGGTTCCGGGCTGGTGCCGCATCAGCTCGTGCTCACCGCCACGCCGATTCCGCGTACGCTCGCCATGAGTGCGTATGCCGACCTCGATGTGTCGGCCATCGACGAATTGCCGCCGGGCCGCACACCGGTGCAGACCATCGCGATCTCCAATGCGCGGCGCGCGGAAGTGATCGAACGCATCCACGTTGCCTGCCTTGAAGGGCGACAGGTGTACTGGGTGTGCACCCTGATCGAGGAGTCCGAGCAGTTGCGCGCGCAAGCCGCCGAGGTGGCCTACGCCGAGCTCTCGACGGCACTGGCCGATTGCCGGATTGGCTTGATCCACGGGCGCATGAAGCCCAAGGAAAAGCAGCTCGTGATGGACTCTTTCAAGGCCGGCGAGCTCAGCGTGCTGGTGGCGACCACGGTCATCGAGGTGGGGGTGGACGTTCCCAACGCGAGTTTGATGGTCATCGAGAACAGTGAGCGGCTTGGCCTGGCGCAGCTGCACCAGTTGCGCGGACGGGTAGGACGCGGCTCGGTGGCGTCGAACTGCGTGCTGCTCTATCAGCCGCCGCTGGGGCAGCTGGCGCGCGAACGCCTGCAGGTGATGCGCGAGACCAATGATGGCTTCCGTATCGCGGAAAAGGATCTTGAGCTGCGTGGCCCGGGTGAAGTGCTGGGCACGCGCCAGACCGGCCAGCTCAGTTTCCGCATTGCCGATCTGGCACGCGATGCGCATTTGTTGCCGGCGGTGCAGGAAGTAGGTGCGCATCTGCTAGCGCATCACCCGCAACAGGCCGAGCAGTTGATCGTGCGCTGGATCGGGGCTGCCGCGCGCTATGTCCACGCCTAACGCAGGTATTTGCTCGCGACGAGAGAGCTTCTAAGCTATTCGGTTCAAATCCAACGACAAAGCCTCATGAGCAAGCCGCAACTGCTGATCGATACCGACCCTGGCGTGGATGACGCGCTGGCGATACTGATGGCGCATGCCCACGCTGACGTCCTGGGACTGACGATTGCTGCGGGTAACGTCGGCCTCGGTCATACCGTGCGCAACGCGCGGACCCTGGTCGACCTGGTGGAAACGGCGACGCCGATTTTTGCGGGCTGTCCGACGCCACTGGTACGTATGCCTGAAGAAGATGCGGTGCACGTGCATGGTGTGGATGGCCTTGGTGACATTGGTTTTGCCGAGCCGAAGGCCGTGGCCTCCGATGAGCATGCCGCTCAGGCCATCCTGCGCTTGACGCGTGAACATCCCGGCTTGACCCTGGTGGCGCTGGGGCCTCTGACCAACCTGGCACTTGCCCTGCGTCTGGATCCGACCTTGCCGCAGCGGGTGACGCGACTGGTCGTGATGGGCGGGGCGGTGACCGGTCAGGGCAACACCGGCAAGATACCCGCCGAGTTCAATATCGGCTTCGATCCGGAAGCCGCGCACGTCGTCTTCGAAGCCTTCCCGAGGTTCGATCTGGTCGATTGGGAAGCGACACTGCGCCACGCCTTTACCGACGAAGAGTTCGATAGCTGGCTGGCAGCAGGCGATAAGCGCGCTGCGTTTTTCGCGCAGGTATTCGGCACGGCGCGCGCATTCAATCGCCAGCGCGGCCGTCGTGGCGTGATTGCGGCCGATGCGCTGGCCATGGCCGTGGCGCTCGATCCAGGCATCGTGACGCGCAGTGAGCAGCGGCATGTGGCGGTAGAATTGGATGGTCGCCTGACGCGCGGCGCGACGGTGGTGGATTGGATGGGGCGCCTGGATCGGCCGGCCAATGCGCGCATTGTGATGGACGTGGATCAGGCCCGTTTTGCCGCCCTGGTCAGGCGCGCGCTAGGGGCCTGAATGGCTCCATGTCGGGCCCGAGTGCCCCAAGTGATTGACCGACTTGCCAATGAGCCAGGTCGGTCGATATAATGCCGCTCTTTTCACCCACCGCTTTGAGTCTGTCATGAAGCCCGATATCCATCCGAATTATCGCCCGGTGGTGTTCCAGGACCTGTCGTCCGAGTTCGCGTTCCTTACGCGTTCGACGATCGCCAGCAAGGAAACCGTCAAGTGGGAAGACGGCAACGAGTACCCGCTGATCAAGGTGGATATCTCCAGCCAGTCCCATCCGTTCTACACCGGCAAGCAGAAGACGCTGGACGTTGGCGGTCGCGTCGACAAGTTCCGTCGTCGTTA
>DASXND010000155.1:0-4966 GCA_036495265.1 Dyella sp. | reverse complement strand
ATCGGCAAGTCGCAGTTGTCCTTGATCTTCGGCGAGCCGTCCTTCGCGGTGTGCTCCATCAGCACCACCACGCGGCGCACGCCGCTGACCAGGTCCATGGCGCCACCCGGGCCTTTTACCATCTTGCCCGGCACCATCCAGTTCGCCAGGTCGCCGGTGCAGGAGACTTCCAGGCCGCCCAGGATCGACAGGTCGATATGGCCGCCGCGTATCATCGCGAACGACTCCGCGCTGGAGAAGAAGCTGGAGCCGGGCAGTTCGGTGATGGTCTGCTTGCCGGCGTTGATCAGGTCGGGATCGACCTTGGCGTCATCCGGGAACGGGCCAATACCCAGCAGGCCGTTCTCGGACTGCAGGGTGACGTCCATGCCTGGCGGGATGTAGTTGGCGACCAGGGTGGGAATGCCGATGCCCAGGTTCACGTAGAAGCCATCCTGCAGCTCCTTCGCGGCGCGCTGCGCCATAGCGGTGCGGATCGGGCTTTCCTTGCCGGTATTGGCGCCAGCCACGGTGCGGAACTCGATGCGCTTCTCGTAGGACGGGCCCTTGATGATGCGGTCGACGTAGATGCCCGGCACATGGACGTTGTCCGGGTCGAGTTCGCCCACCTCGACCAGCTCCTCCACCTCGGCCACGCAGAGCTTGCCGCAGGTGGCGATCATCGGGTTGAAGTTGCGCGCCGTCTTGCGGAACACCAGGTTGCCCAGGCGATCGCCCTTCCACGCCTTCACGATGGACACGTCGGCGCGAATGGCTTCCTCCAGCACATACTCCTTGCCGTCGAAAACCTTGGTTTCCTTGCCCTCGGCCAGCTTGGTACCGAAGGCCGTGCGCGTGTAGAAGCCGGGGATGCCCGCGCCACCGGCGCGCAGCTTTTCAGCAAGCGTGCCCTGTGGCACGAGGTGCAGTTCCAGTTCGCCCGCCAGCACCTGGCGTTCGAATTCCTTGTTCTCGCCCACGTAGGAGGCGTAGACACGTTTGACCTGACGAGTCTTCAGCAGCGGACCCATGCCGAAGTCGTCGACGCCGGCATTGTTGCCAACGATGGTGAGTCCCTTGGTGCCTGCGGCAAGCAGTGCCGCAATGAGGTTCTCGGGAATGCCGCACAGGCCGAAGCCGCCGGCGGCGATGGTCATGTCGTCGAACAGCAAGCCGTCCAGGGCCTGCGTCGCGTTTGCATAAACCTTGTCCATTGCGATGCCTTCTTGCAGGGAGAGCCAGTTGCCTAGGATACGACGGATTGATGACCACCCATCCTGTACCAAGGTCGCAAGGCCCGCGAACCTGCTATACGGCCCGGTATGGGGCGGGGCTGCCGAGCTCCATGCGGATGAGCATGGCAGGGTGGCTGGATATACTCGTGGCCGAAGCCATGGGGAGTAACGCCAGTGAAGTCCAGCCGTCTTATCGCCGCCGTAGCGGCGCTGGGGATCTCGTCGATGAGCTATGCCGCCACGCCGGTGCTGGTCATCCACGGCGGCGCCGGGGTGATCAAGCGCGAGATGAGTCCGGCCAGGGAAAAGGCCGTGCGTGCCGCGCTTACCCAGGCCCTGCAGAACGGCTATGCCCAGCTCAAGGCCGGCAAGACGGCGGTGGATGCGGTCAGCGCGGCCATCACGGTGCTGGAGGACGATCCGAACTTCAACGCCGGCAAGGGCTCGGTATTCACGCATGACGGGAAGAACGAGCTGGACGCCGCCATCATGGATGGCTCGACGTTGGAGGCCGGCTCGGTGGCCGGCGTGCATCGCGTGAAGAATCCGATCCTGCTTGCACGCGCGGTGATGGAGAAGTCTTCGCACGTGATGATGGTGGGCGATGGCGCGGAGGAGTTTGCCAAGCAGGTGGGTATCGAGCTCGTCGACCCGTCCTACTTTCGCACGGAAGAACGCTGGCAGCAGTTGCAGAAGGCGTTGAAGGAAGACGCCGAGCACGCCAAGCATTCGGACGTTGAGACGGCCAAACACTTTGGCACCGTGGGCGCGGTGGCACTCGACGCGCAGGGCCATCTTGCCGCGGGCACGTCAACGGGTGGCATGAACGATAAGCGTTGGGGTCGTGTGGGCGACTCGCCGATCATCGGGGCGGGTACTTATGCGAACTCCGGCTGCGCGGTTTCTGGCACGGGCTGGGGCGAGTACTACATTCGCACCGTGGCGGCGCACGAGATCTGCATGCGGGTGACGCAGATGCGTGTGCCGCTGCGGCGCGCGGCGGCCGAAGTGATCAATCAGGAAATTCCGTCGATGGGCGGCAACGGCGGTGCGATCGCACTCGATGCCGATGGCAATGTATCGATGCCGTTCAATACCGATGGCATGTACCGCGGCTGGATCGGTGCCGACGGCGTGCCGCATGTGGCGATTTACGGCGACGAAAACGATGGTACTGCCGAGCCGCTGCCGGCGCCCGATGCGTCAACCGGGCAGCCTTGAAACAACAGCGTGCAGGTTGCTTGGTAGGGACGACTTCAGTCGCGATGCGCGGGTTCTATGGCGACTGAAGTCGCTCCCACCGTCACCGATGTTCTCGAGGTTCAGTCGTCGCTGTCCGGGCGCTCGCGTACCGGATGCTTGCTGAGCTTTCGTTGCAGGGTGCGGCGATGCATGCCGAGGCGGCGAGCGGTTTCGGAGATATTGCCGTCGCACTCGGTCAGCACGCGCTGGATGTGCTCCCACTCGAGACGGCGCAAGGCGAGCGGCGCTTCCGGCGCGTCAACCAGGTCGTCGTCGGCCGTTCCGGTGTCGCCATCCAGCAGGGCGCGTACCACGGCATCCGCATCGACCGGCTTGGAAAGATAGTCGTGGGCGCCGCGCTTGATCGCTTCCACCGCCGTAGCGATGGAGGCATAGCCGGTGAGCAGGAGCACACGGATTTCCGGCACCAGGGATTGCAGCTCGGGAATAAGACGCAGGCCGTTCTCGTCGCCGAGCTTCAGATCGAGCACGCAGTAGCGCGGCTGGTGACGCCGGGCGAGGGCGCGCGCTTCGTCAGCGTTGCTGGCGGTGATCACCTCGAATCCGCGCGAGGCGAGCGCGCGCGCAAGGACGCGGGCGAACGTAGCGTCGTCGTCAATGATCAATAGCTGTTGGTCGCTCATCGAATTCTCCATCGGCACTTGCCCGCAGACGCCCATTGTTGCCGCATGCGACAACGCATGCACCTGTGGTCATCTGCCTCTGTGGCTATCTGCCGCAGCTTTTAGGACGTGGCAATGACGGATAGAGGCAAACGCAGACACATTTGTGCACCGTTTTCCGTATTGTTTGTAGTCAATTCACCCTCCAGCCGCTCGGCTGTGGCTTCGGCCAGGGCCAGGCCTATGCCTAGTCCGGTCATTTTGTGCGATTGACCCAGCACGGCCCATTCGCCCGTGGGGGTGAAGCCGGGGCCATGGTCGCTCACGATCAGTTCCAGCCAGCCGCCATCACGCTGCACGGTTAGCGCCACGACTTGCGACTGGTTCAGCGCCGAGGCATCGGCCGCGTTGTTGAGCAGATTGAGCAGGGCATGGCGCAGGCCGGGCGGCGTACGCAGCACGATGCGTTGCGCATCGTCGTCCACCGTCAATTGCAGATCAGCCTCGGGTCGCAGCAGCTGGAAACGCTCCTGGCAGCCATGGATGAAGTGGGTCAGCGTGAGTTGCTCGGGTTCCTGCGAGAGTTGGGCTTTGCCGAAGGCCACCATTTCGCGAAGAATCGTACGGCAGCGATCCACCTGACCTTCCAGCAGGGCGAGATCCTCCCCCAAGGGTGCGTCGCCGGCATGCTCCCGACGCAGTTCGGGCAGCAGCGTGCGCATGGTCGACAGCGGCGTATTGAGTTCGTGTGCGGCGCCGGCAGCCTGGGTCGCGATGGCGAGAATGCCTTCGTCACGCAGCGCGCGTTCCCGCACGCGCTGCACTTCCATCTGCTGCAAGCGCACGGCGCGCGCCAGCCGATTGATGAAGAAGCCAAGCAGCAGGGCGGTAATCACGAAATTCACGCCCATGCCCAGCACATGCAGCGAGAAGCCTCCTGGTGTGGCTCCCAGCATCGGCGCAGGCAAGGGCACATACCAGAACAACAGCACGAGGTAGGCGATGCCAGCGAGTGCGGCCACCATGAATACGGCACCCACGGCCAGGGTCGCGGCGCTGAGCGCGATGGGCATCAACAGCAGGGTGATGAACGGATTGCTGGCGCCGCCGGTGAAATACAGCAGATAGCCGAGAACCAGCGTGTCGAAGGCGACATGCAGAATGGTTTCCCATTGCCGGATCGGCCACGGCTGCGTCAGTCGCCATGCGGCGAATACGGCGAACACGGCGAGCAGCCCAATGCCCACCATTAGCGGAATCAGCGGGATGTCCAGCTTCATCCATAACGCGCAGACGAGTACGGCGGCGCTTTGACCGGCGATGGCGCAAATGCGCAGCCAGGCGAGGCTGCGGGTGAGTGCGCGGGGACCGATGCGTTGTTGCGAGGTGGGGCGTTTCATAAACGCGATACTAGCGTTCTTCGTCTTGCCTTAGGACGGCCCAGAGGTAGGCCCAGCGGGACGGATGGCGTGGGCCGTTGGGGTGAAAAAAGCAAGCTTCGAACGCAGCTCGCAGCCCCTTCTCAAGATTGGCCCCTCACCCCAACCCTCTCCTCGCTCCTCAAGGCCGGGGCCTTCCATGGCCCCTCCCCGCGTGCCCCGGAGGGGAGAGGGAGCGAAAGGCTTAGACTTCTTCGCTATGCACCGCCGGCAGCGGGGTGTGGGATTCCGCGTGACTGCGCGAGAGGCGATTCATCAGCGGCAGCATCACCACGGCAATGACCGTGCAGGCGATGCCCACGAAGCCGAGCTTGTTGAACAGGCTGATATAGATGTTCAGCGACTCGACTGGATCCTTGATGTTCTCCGGCATGCTGGCGAGATTGGCCACCACGCTGCCCAGGTATTGCGAGATACCCACGGCCACGTAGTAGGCGCCCATCATGAA
>DASXND010000154.1:0-2960 GCA_036495265.1 Dyella sp. | reverse complement strand
GCGACGTCATCTTGGTCTGCATGGCTCTTCCTCAGTGTCTGGGTTAGCTGGAGCAGGGTGTACGCGCCCTTGGAGTAGAACTACCCCATGCCGTAGAGCGTGGTGCCCCTGTGGCCGTCCGATCGTCGGATGGCACAGGCGAAAGAACGGTGTCCGACATGCGCGGTTGACCCCCTTTTATGGGCTCGGACGGTTTCGTTCAGCGGATAGTGGGGAATGTCGTTTCGATCGTCAGTTACGCGAAAGCGAGCGCCTGTCGAAGCCTTCATTTCGCGTCAAAAGTTTCGCTTCGCCTACGGGGTGAATTTCACGAAATCTGAAGATCTGCGCAGCGCCGCCGCAAAGGTGCCCAGCCACCGTTGCATCACCGCCGACTGCAGTAATCTCTTCCACCATCATCGCCAGCTTCCGGAGGTACGTGGCATGCGCGCGCCAACAGGTTCAGTGGTTGGGTTGTGTTCGGCTTCTGCCACGCTGTGTGCCATGGGCATGGCGTTCCTCGGTTACTGGGGCGTGCACGAGCCCTTGCCATGGCGTTGGCACGACGTGGTCGTTATCGCGATCGCCTTCGTCGGTTTCGCCGTACTGCTATGGACACCGTGGATCGCCACCACGCCGGTCGAAGATGAGAGTGCGGAGCGCATCAACGCCGCACGGCGCACCTTCGTCATAGGCGCAGCACTGGTCTGGGTGGCGGCCCTGGTCGCGGTGCTGTGACAACGAGCGCAATCGCTGGCTTCGCACCTAGGCCTCCAACGTTTTCCTGACTGCAGTTCCGCGCCGGCTCGGGTTGAACACGCATTCGCGTAGTGGGCGAAGTTTCGTGCACGAGCGAAGGATCGGCCAGCGAGGCGGCGCTAGACTGCACGCATGAACGACAGCGTGTCCCCCAGTCGCTACCAGCTGGCCGAGATCGGCGCCCTCCTGGCCGAGCCGGCACGCGCCGCGATGCTGCTCGCGCTGATCGATGGCACGGCGCGTCCGGCCGGGGAGCTGGCGCGCGCGGCCGGCGTCGGCGCTGCCACCACCAGTGCGCATCTCAAGCGATTGCTGGAAGGTGGCCTGCTGGCGGTTCATGCGCAGGGTCGCCATCGGTATTACCGGCTCGCCAGTGACGAGGTATCGGCGATGCTTGAAGCGCTGGCCCTGCCGCGTATGCGACCGGTGCTGCCGGTTGCCGTCGGTATCGATGGTCCACTGCGTCTGGCGCGCACCTGCTATCGCCATCTGGCGGGACGTCTGGGAGTGAGTCTGTGCGATGCGTTGCTGGCGCGTGGCTATCTGCATACCGTGAGTGATGGCTTGCATCTGTTGCCTGATGGCGCGGACGCGCTGATCGCTGCGGGGCTCGATACGATGCCCGTGCACGATCTGCTCAAGCTGCGTGGACGCGGCTGCCTCGACTGGAGTGAGCGGCGCCTGCATATCGGCGGTCCGCTGGGCGTGTCGCTTACCGACACGCTGCTCAACGCCGGTTGGCTGAGACATCGCGCGGGGAGTCGCGCCCTGCAACCAAGCAGCGACGGACTCCGTCGTTTCGCCGCGCTCGGCGTAAGGCTCGATAACGACGGCTAGCCACGTCTATCGGTTCTGCGTGGACAGCCTAAGGAGCCCCAACGCGGGAGCGCTACAACGAAGCGAACGTCACTGGGCCCCGGCCTTCGCCGGGGCGGCAGCAGGCGAGCGCTCAAAGCTCCCGGCATCGCCCGGAAACACCACCGGACTCTCATACCCATCCGCCGACACCGCCGACACCCCAAAGAACCAGTCGTCAATCACCACATCCTTGATCACCGCGGAATCGACATTGCCGACCGAACGGCTGTACTGCCACTGCGGCGCGGTGGTATCGCGCCAATGCACCACGTAGCCGGCGGCGCCCGGCACCTTCTTCCAGTGCACGGTGGTGTCGGTGGCGAGTGCGCCTTCCGTGCTCACGCCGTTCGGCGGCGCGGGAGCGCGGCTGAGGGCGGCCATGGTGACCGTATTGAGTGCGGTGACGCGCGCGAGATAACGGAAGTCCACACCGTCGATGGTGTCGCCGTAGTGGATACCCTTCTCTGTACGAAGATCCTGATGCTGGCGCGTGTAATCCTCGTGACCCTCGGTCACGCGCACCGCCGGATAGCCGGCTTCGAGGAAGGACACCTGGTCGCCGCCGCGGCTGTAACGGTCGGTGCGATAGACCATGTGCACACGCAGGTCGGGCAGATAGTTCGAGGCGACCTGCTCCATGTAGCGAGCGATATTGCGCGAGGGCGAATCGACTTCGCCGCCGTGATAGGCGCGGAACTTGGCCTGTTCGGGCGTCTCGTTGCTCTTGGTGCCTTCGGAGAACACGCGCACCGTGGTGTTGTCGAGCACGCCGTTCTGGCCGTGGCTATTGCCGATGATGTCGTTGTTGAGGTCCGCCTGCACCTGCCAACCCTGAGCGACGGCGTAGTCGGCCAGCACCTTGCCGCCGTACAAGCCTTGTTCTTCGCCGGAAAGCGCGGCGAACACCAGGGTGGCTTCGTTGTCCTGCTTCGAGAGTAGACGCGCGGCTTCCATCAGCGCAGCGACGCCAGAAGCGTCGTCATTGGCGCCGGGCGCGTCACTGGTACTGTTCATCACGTCGGTGACGCGCGAGTCGAGATGACCGGTCATCACGATCACACGCTTGGGATCACCCTTGCCGCGCTTGATCGCCACCACGTCCATCACTTCCGTGGGCTGCGGAACGCGCTTGCCGGTAAATACCTGCGACGGCGTCACCACCTCGATGCAGCCGCCGCATTCGCGCGAGATTTCCTCGAAGCGTGATTTCACCCAGCGGCGCGCGGCACCGATGCCGCGCTTGTCCGACTTGGTATCCGACAGCGTCTGCCGGGTGCCGAAGCTCACCAGCTTCTCGATGGTGGCGTGCAGCTCCGCCTCGCTTGGCGCCGTGGCCAGGGCCTGCAGCGACGGCTGCTCGCGCG
>DASXND010000153.1:0-5301 GCA_036495265.1 Dyella sp. | reverse complement strand
TTCGGCACTGCCTTGGGGTAACCGGCACCGGTAAAACCGCTCATACCTATCGTCATGCCGGGGTCGATCAGTTCGGCGGCCTGGGCTGCCGTCATGACCTTACTGGCCAAACCCGCGTGACGAATACGCTTGTCCATGGTGGTTACTCCTGCGCACATGGCACGGATGGTAACCCGGCGTGCGCCAGGCGATTGGCCTGCTTAGACAAACGTCTGAGCTAGGAAATCACTCACAATACAAGGTTGTATTCGCGAAACTGTTCGTCGCGTTTCCAGCCCAGCGATTCATACAGTCGTTGCGCCGACGTGTTGGTATGCGCCGTGGATAGCGACATGCCTACCGCGCCCATGGCGCGCGCAAAATCGGCAGCTTCGCGCATGAGAGCAACGGCGACGCCAGCGCGGCGTGCCTCAGGCACCACGAAAAGATCATTGAGAAGATAGGTGCGCGCGGCTCGCACCGATGAAAACAGGGCATACAGCTGAGTGAAGCCGATGCCCACACCTTGCTCGTTCACCGCCAGCAGCAGCACCGACTCGTGATGCTGGAACCGTTCGCGCAAAAAACGTTGCGCCAGCCCCAGGTCAGCGGGCCTGTCGTAGAACTGCCGATAGCTGTCGAACAGCGGCGCGACGAGATCAAGATCATGGATGGTGGCCTGACGCACTGTGATGGACATGCGTTGCTTCCCGTGGCTGACAAAGGTGGATCGAGTATGCGACAGCATGCCGCCCTTTTTAGGAGCGCACCCTGTGCGCGATCACGACGTTACGGCTACGTAGGCTCTTCACTCGGGCCATCCTTGGCCCTCGCCCTGCGGGCAGCTTGCGCTGTGCAAACCCGCAGTCCTGCCGGTTCGTCGCGCACAGGGTGCGCTCCTGCACAGCCGGTTTATCACGCGCGGTGGTAAGGGTGACCCGAAAGCAGGGTGGTGGCGCGATACAACTGCTCGGCCAGGACCAGCCGCACCAGCATGTGCGGCAGCGTGAGCGGGCCGAGTGACCAATGCTGGTCCGCGCGCGCCAATACCTCTGGCGCGTGACCGTCGGGGCCGCCAATCAGAAAGGCGAGGTCGCGGCCGGACATGCGCCACTTTTCCAATTGCGCGGCGAGTTCTTCGCTGGACCAGGTTTTGCCTCGCCCATCCAGCGCGACCACGTGGATGTCGCGTGGCAGTGCCGCCAGGATCGCCGTGCCTTCGTCCTGAATCGCGCGCGCGTCGTCGCGCCCCTTGCCGCGCGTGCCGGGCTTCAGTTCGATCAACTCCAGCGGCAAGTCATGCGACAACCGCTTGCGGTACTCGGCAAAGCCCTCGGCTACCCAGGCGGGCATGCGTTCACCGACGGCAATCAGGCGCGCGCGCATTCTTAGATGCCAAAAAAGGAGAAAGCGACAGAGCACGCGCACGCTTCAAGAGCGGCGCGGCGCAAGTACCGCCATCACGCGGGCCCTTTAGCCCGCGCTGACGGCTTCCATATGGGTGTCGCGATCACCCACGGTCCACAGCCTTTCCAGGCCATAGAACTCGCGGATACGCGGCAGCATGACATGGACGATCACATCGCCCAGGTCGACTAGCACCCACTCGGCTTCTTGCTCGCCTTCCACACCAAGCGGCATCACGCCCGCCTTCTTGGCGAACTTGACGACTTCGTCGGCAATGGATTTGACATGGCGTGCCGAAGTGCCGGAGGCGATAACCAGCAAATCAGCGATGGAGGTTTTGCCGCGGACGTCGATTTCGCGAATGTCCTTGGCTTTCAGTTCGTCGAGGGCGTCGATAACGTGCTGACGAACGACCGCCGTGGTGGCGGATTTGGTGCTGCGCTGGGAAGTCGGACTCAAGTGCGGTTGCCTCGATGCGGGATCGATGCGCGGGATGGCGCGGGGCCAGTATAACGCCCTCGCCTGAAGGCCACGTCAAGCCAGGCTGCGTATGGCTTCGGCCATAGCCCCCGTGGTGGCCCGCCCCTGGCCGGCTTTCGTCAGACATAAAGAGGGCATGGCGCCGAGCCCGCGGTGTTTCGCGGCCTCGGACACCATGCCCTCGACAGCGCTCCCCTTGGGACAGGGGGGCCGAATCAGTCACTCACGCCATCAGCCGCCGTTTGCCGGTGGCGTGGCGGGCTCCGCGGTCTTCTTCGGGTGCTGTTTCTTGTGATGCGTAGCGCTCTTGGTGGCATCGCTGGATGCGTCCTTGGTTTCGCTCTTCATCGCATCGCTGGAAGACTTCATGGCATCCGAGTTGGACTTCATGGCGTCCGAACTGGACTTCATCGCGTCCTTGCTGGTGTCAGTAGCGGACTGCGGCGGGGGCGTGCTCTGCGCCATGACCGGCGACATGGCCACGCCGAAGGCGACGGCGGTCGCGAGGGCGAGTACGGTGTAACGGGAAACTTTCATGGGTACATATCTCCTGAGTCGGTGGGGTAACCGTGCGACATCGCCGCACTTCCATGGAGCTACCGTTGCCGCCCGTCCCGAGCGGCATCGGTGATCCGGTACCGAATTCGTCGGTTCCGGCCACGCCACATCAGCGGTCCTGCCCGATGCGAACGGTTCGTCCCTGATCCGTGAAGGCACTTTCGACGAGCGCTCCGCCTGCCTCTGCGCCCGCCAACGGGACAAGGTTATACCTGTGCGTGGCATAGGGATGTGCTCCGGCAAGACGCCCGTTCAGCATCAATATCATCAGGCGCGAGGCTCTTCCGGCGGATTGCTGCGCTGCCCACTGGCATCGCTGGCGTCACCCGTGTCGCGCGCCATCGGCTCCCGTCTCATGGCCCGTCAGACTTCATGCTGGCGCCGCCGCTTGGCGGTCGCGACGCCTCATGCGGCGCGCATGCCGCATTGCACCACCCTGCTTGAGATGCAATCGCATCTACTTCCGGTCGCCCTTCTTGCCGTGGCGCGGTGCCTACTTCAGCGCGGGCTGCAGCAGACGACCACCCATGGCGGCATTGACGGCGACCACCACGGCCACCGCCAGGGCATGCATCATCAGGTCGGTGGCGGCGGCATCGAAAGCGTGACAGATCTCCAGCAAGCTCGCCGAAGCCGCTGCACTGGCCAGGCCGATCATCACCGCCGTCAGCACGGGCCTTAGCGGACAGGCTCGCCGCAGCAACCAGATCAGCAAGGCCGAAAGCGGTATCGAGAAACTGATGATGAAGATCAGGCAGTCATTCGCTTCGTGCAGGCTGGCGATGTGGGTGGCCGGGGCCACCCATACGCGCAGGCAACCCACGCCGCTCGCCCCGATCCACAGCAACAGCCCGGGCAGCGGCAGCCAGGCCCAGCGCGCAGGACGCCCGGGCACACCGAGCGAAAACGCCGCCCACGCCGCACACACGGCCGTCACCACCGCGCCGATGCCGGCCAGGGCGATATCAGGCTGGCCGCTCCAGCGTTGCAGCATGTGGGTAATCCCGTAGTGCGCCAGCAGCCACGCCGCGATTGCCGCCACCGCCAGCAGCCAGCCGACCGTGCGCAGCCAGGGCGACGGCAGGCGTCGCACTGGCGTGAGCTGTTCGCCCAGTGACTGGATCAGTGACTCCGTGAGTCGCGGCTCGGACATGATGCTCAGGGGTCTCCATGGAAACGGGTGCGTAGCGCCTTCAAGGCGCGGTGCAGATTCACTTTAAGCGCACCGGGCTGGCGACCGGTGTGCGCCGCGGCTTCGGCCAGGCTGTGCTCCTTAAGACCGAGCTGCTCGATGGCCTCGCGTTGCCCCGGCGGCAGCGTCGCGATGGCTGCGCGCAGGCGGCGCGCCTCCTGCTCGCGCTCGGCCGCAGCCGTGGCATCGTCCACGTCGGGATGCAGATCGAGCGCGCGTTCGTCGTGCAGCTCGCGACGGCCACGACGGCCATGGCTTCGCAACGCGTCCACCGCTCGACGACTGGCAATGGCGCTCAGCCACGCATCGTAGGAGCGACTGGGATCATAGGTTTGACGGACGCGATGCACGGTCAGCAAGGTTTCCTGCACCACGTCATCGAGCTGGTCCACCCCCACGCCCTGGCGCCGTGCCGCGGCGCGGATCAAGGGTACCGAACTCGCCAGCACCCGTTCGTAGGCGTTTTTATTGCCATCCTGGGCCGCCGCCATCCACGCCGCGCGCTGCCGTTCCGGCGATTCGCTGGTAGTGGGGGTGGCATCAGACACGGCGGGATCGATCCTTGCCCAGGCGGGAAGGACGCTATCTAGACCTAAGGTACCGGTGGCGGTCAAGCAGAGGGACATGGATGTGTCGTCGACGAAGGTCTCTAGCCGTATTTCGATGCATTCGCTGCAGACGTTACCTCCCGCCCCACGCAACAACCCCGCCAATGAATCCCCGCCGCGCAGCGTGGCTGCCGTGCTGCTGAGGCACACCTTGATTTTCAGACGTTTCTCATAGGAGCAGCTTCTTGCGAATGGCCTAATACGCCGCCCGCGATCCCGCGGACGTATGGTTTCTATTGCAAGGAACGCTTTATGAAGAAGACTTTGCTGGGCCTGGCCCTCGTGGCCCTGACCGCCCCGCTCGCCGCCCAGGCAACCGAGGGCAATGGCATCGGCTACACCTATGTGCAGCTCGATTACGTCAATCTGTCCCAGTCGGGCCATGGCTCCGTGGCCGATGGCGGTTCGCTGAGCGGCTCCTACGAATTCGCCAAGAACTTCCATGTGTTCGGCAGCTACGCCGACCTGAGGAGCAATAACGACGTGGACACCGGCTTCGACCGTGCCAGGCTTCACGTCAAGGAAAGGCCCTGGACGCTTGGTTTTGGCATGGCCAATAGCATCGGCAGCCGCGCCGACTGGGTCACCCAGGTCGCCTATACCCACGACCGCTATAACATGCGCCTCTGCTGGGATGACGGCTGCGTCAGGGGAAGCGATAGCCGCAACCTCTGGGCCGTGAACACCGGCGTCCAGGGCCGCGTGACCGATAAGCTGACGGCGAATGCCTATGTGGGTTATAGCAACGGCGGCAAGTACGTGACCGGCAACGTCTTCGGCGACTTCGGCTTGGTATACGCCTTCAACAAGACTTGGGCTGCGCACGGCGGCGTTCATTTGAACAACGACAGCACCCAGACCTACGGCCTGGGCGTGCGCGCCAGCTTCTGATCCTGCACCACCCGTTGTCAAAAGCCCGGCTTAGGCCGGGCTTTTTTTTGCCTCCAGTACCGCAGTACCAGGGCGCGCAAGGAGGCCAGACGAGAGGGCATCCCGGCGCGGACGATGCTCGGACTGTATTCGATGCGTCAGCGCACGACGTTGTTTCGTAGTAAGAGAGGAGCTTGCATCCCGACG
>DASXND010000152.1:0-4391 GCA_036495265.1 Dyella sp. | reverse complement strand
TGGCCGCACCGGCCTGATAACCGTGATAGGCGAGAATGCCGGCCACCATGGCACCGCCCATGCTGAGTCCAAACTTCAAGCCGCAAAGCATGGCCGAGAAGATGATGGCGGTGGCGCGTCGGCGGTTCTTCATTTCGGAATAATCCGCCACGTCGGCGATCATCGCCCACAACAGCGGAATGGTGATGCCGTAGAAGAAGCCATGAAAGATATACGAGACGACAACCAGGCCGATGGCATCGGGCGCATAGAAATAGAAGGCAAGTAGGAACAGGGTCGAGGCAAACAGCGCCCCGCCAAACACGTCGCGTTTGCCGAAGCGATCAGCGAGCCGCTTGGAGAATCCGATGCCGACGATCATGAAGATGATGCCCAGGCCGTTGAACAGGCTGAAGGCCGACGTGGGCGCATCTTTCGGCCAGCTGAACTCGGTCAGTCCGATGCCGGCCAGCAGGTGGTTCAATCCCGCGATAAAACGGTTGAAGCCAATATGGTCGAGGAACGCAGTCAGCGATGCGTCGTCCAGGTAGTACTTGAAATAATAGATATAGGTGCCGCCCTTGAGGGCGAGATTGACGAACAGCAGGATGGTGACGGCCAGCATGATCTGCCAGGGCTTGTTCCTGGCCAGATCGGCGAGGTCGTCACGAACGCTGGAAGTCTGCTCCTGCGTCGGCGTGATGCGTTCCTTGGTGGTGAAGAACGTGATCAGGAAAAACACGGTGCCGACGATGGCGAACAACGTCATCGTGTTGTGGAAACCGCGCGCCTTGTCGCCGCCGCCAAGCATCAGCACCAGCGGCAGCAACAGCACCTGGACAATGAACTGCGCCACCATCACCGCCACGAAGCGGTAGGACGAAAGACTATTGCGCTGCGCCATGCTGCCGGTGAGCACGCCGCTCAACGCGGAGTAGGGAAGATTGTTGGCGATATAGACCAGCACCAGCAGCGAGTAGGTGGCCATCGCATAGGTCACCTTGCCTTGCTCGCCCAGTGACGGTGTGCTGAAGGCCAGCAAGGACAGTGCGCCGAAGGGCAGCGCGGTCCACAGCACCCACGGGCGGAACTTGCCCCAGCGCGTGTGGGTGCGATCGGCGATCAAGCCCATGACAGGCGTGAACACGAAGGCCCCCAGCGTGCCGACAACGAACATGATGGTCGCCGCCGTCGCCGCAGGAATACGGAATACGTCGGTATAGAAGAAGGCCAGGAAGGTCACCAGGGTCTGGAAAATCAGGTTGGCAGCCAGATCGCCGAGGCTGTAGCCGACTTTTTCCGTGACCGAAAGTGCTTGGGAAGTGTTTTTCATGCGCGCTGGTTCATCGCTTCGTCGGACCGTGGTGAGTGTGACGTACAAACGGCGAGCTGGGTCTTGAGACAGAGCGGCCCGCCTGGCCGGGAGGAGCCAGGCGGGCCGCCGCTGCATCACACAAATCCGCGATCAGAAACTACCGCGGATGCCGAGCATGATCGTATAGCCTGGGGTGTAGTAGGTATACGCGGCATTTTCGTAGGTGAACGTGGTGCGCAAGGCCGCCTTGGTCATGTTGATGACATTCAAGGTGATCATCGGCTTCGACTTCCACTGGGCGAACTGGTAGCTAGCCGACATGTCGAGCTGGCCACGCGCATCCGTCCTGATCTGGCCGTAAGGCAGACCGTTCTGGTTCGCCGAGGAGCTGATCTGCGCGGCGTTCCATACATAGGACAGGCGGACCATCGCGCCGTAGTTTTCCCAATAGGTCGTCACGTTATAGGTATGCGGCGAAATGCCGATCGCCTGCGCCGGTACGCCACTGCCGATGTTCTTTTGCGAGACGACAGTCCAGTTCGCCGTGACACCGAGACCCTTGGTGATGAAGTCCAGCGGCTGCACCCAGTTCGCTTCCGCGCCCTTGATGAAGAGCGTGCCGTCGGCATTCACCTGCTGCGTGACCTGCACCTGTGCAGCAGCAGGGCCGCCGCGCAGGTTGATCGCCTGCTGCTGCGTAGCGGTCAGGGTCGCAAACGGAACACCCAGCTGAGTGAACGGAATCAGGTTGGTGCCATTCACGGTGAAGCCGGTGATGCGCTTGCCAAACAGGTTGAGGCCCAGGTAACCCTCGCCACCCGTATACCACTCGCCACCGAAGTCCAGGTTGGTGGACAGGTACGGCTTCAAGTTCGGATTACCCTGGGTCGCTATTCCCGCCGCAGGATCACTGAAGTTGGTGTTCGGGACCATGGCGCTGGGGTCGGGGCGGGTCATCGAACGCGAGGCCGCCAGGCGCACGATGATGTCGTCCGCTGCGCTGTAGGCCAGGTTGACCGACGGCAGGTAGTAGCCGTAATTGCTCGCCAGTGAGATGACTTGCAGCTGGCCGCCGATGTTCGATGGTCCGGAGATGCTCTGGTTGGTGTAGGCATGGCGCACGCCGCCGTTGACGCGAAGATCGCGTCCCCACAGGTCGAATTTGCCGTTGCCTTCCAGGAACCACGCCCACGTTCTTTCCGAGATGTCTGAGCTGTTGGCACCCGTGGCCGCCGAGGTCGCGAGGGGAGCGGTGGCGTTGAGATAGTTGTAGTTGCTGATGGCCTGCAGCGCGGCGAAGTTGGCCTGGATGAAGCCGCCCGGGCCGGGCGACAGATACTGCGGCAACGCTGACGCCGGAACGGCGGACTCGATCGCCTTCTGCCATGCCGCGCTGTTGTCGTAGGCGTTGATCTGGCGATTGATGTCGTCGTAGGCGGCGCCGACCTTGATGTTGTTGCTGTCGTCGCCCCATTGCAGATCCTGGCTGAAGCCACGATTGTCGGTCACACGCCGTTCTTTCTGCAGGTTGGCGCGATACCACTGCCAGCCCAGGTTGGGGCTGTTCAGATTGACGTTGGGCGTAATGCTCGGGAAGTTGCCGCCAGTGTTGCTGTAGTTGGTCGTGATGCCCTGGCCCGAAGGCGTCTGCACCAGCAGTGACGGCTGCTCGTTGAGATACCAGCTGCGCTGTATGTAGCCCTGGAAGTCGAGCTTCCACTGGTTCTGGCTGCCGAACAGCAATTCACCGCCCGGATTGATGTTGAAGAACTTGACGTGCTCGTTGTAGTCGCGCTGTTCCAGGAAGTACTGGGAATTGGCGAACGTGGCCTGGGTCACCACGTTATTGGAATCCACCTGCATATTGGTGGGGATCATCTGCCCATTACGGCCGATCAGGTTCATGTCCTGGCGCTCGAAGTCCTGTTCCTTCTTGGAGAACAGGGTGTCGAGGTAGAAGTGCGCCTGTTCGCTGGGACGGAATTCGAACGACATCAAGCCCGACTGGTGGTCGTTGGTGCCATCGATGTAGGCAGGGCGGCCCAGGCGCGGAATCAGCGCGTTGGCGATCTGCCCCGTATTCAGGCCCGGGTTGTTGGCGAGCAGCCAGGCGTTGTTGATCGGCTGGCCTGCCACGAGGCCAGCACCGGCGCCCGGCGGCACCGTCGAAGGAATGACCCAGCTGGCGCCGGCGGGGCTGCAGGTGGCTGCCGCGGTGCCGCATTGAGCGGCGCTCAGATGGGGCGTGGTCCAACCCACCGATTCGAAACCGCGCGTGTCGTAATCGGAGCGTGCTCCGGTGAAACCGATCAGGGCGCCAAAGGTGTTGTCCGCATTGGTCCAGCTGCCGATGAGCGAGCCGCGCGGCTTCACGTCGCTGCCGATCGAGCTATAGCTGGCCTGCGCGGAATAGGTCAGGTGGGTGCCGGGATTATCGAACGGGCGCGTGGTGCGCATGTCGACCACACCGGCAATGCCGCCCTCGGTCTGGCTCGCCATCGAGGTCTTGTTCACCGTCAGCTGGGTGAAGAACTCGGTGGGCAGCAGGTTCAGGTCGACTTCGCGGTTCTGATTCTGCGAATCCAGGGTGCCGGAAGAGGCAATGGCGGCCTGGTTGCCATTGAGCAGGATCTTGGTGAAATCGGTGCCGAGGCCGCGAATCTGAATATTCACGCCTTCGCCGGTGACGTCGCGCGAGATCTGCACACCGGGGACGCGGTTCAGCGCTTCGGCGATGTTGGTCGCCGGGAACTTGCCGATGTCCTCGGCGAATACCGTATCGATGACGTTAGTCGAGTCGCGCTTGGCATCGGTCGAAAACTGCAGGCTGCTGCGATAGCTGCCGCTCACGTTGACGGCGCCGAGCTGCTTCACCGGCGCGGGCTGGTCAGGCGTTGCCGCCGAGGCGGCTGCGGCTGGACCGCCGGTGTTTCCCTGCGTATTCGCCTGGGTTTGTGGCGACGTCTGAGCTTGTGGCGAGGCCTGCGTCTGCGCTTGGTCTTCTGCCTGGGCAGTACCCACCAGACCCAGCAAAGCAATGCTCAAGGCATGCGACAACACCGTTCTTGCACATTTGATCTGCACCGTACTCCCTCCC
>DASXND010000151.1:0-7946 GCA_036495265.1 Dyella sp. | reverse complement strand
TGCCCGTGAATGATCACCTCTCCTCCCGCCAAGGGAGGGGCGGACGCCACGCGCGTTCGATTCGCTTCAAGGAGACCACGCCATGAAGGGCACCTTCGCTTTGCTCGACATTGCCGGTTACGTCGCCCTGCTGCTGTGGGGCACGCACATGGTCACCAGCGGCGTGCTGCGTGGCTATGGCAGCGCGCTGCGCCGCTGGATGGGACGCTACCTGGCCCATCGCCCGGCCGCGTTCGGTTTCGGCGTATGCATCACCGCGATCCTGCAGAGCAGTACGGCGACGGGCCTGATGGCCACGTCGTTCGCCGCCAGCGGTTTCCTCGGTCTCGCGCCGGGACTGGCCGTGATGCTGGGCGCCAACGTCGGTACCACCCTGATCGTGCAGGTGATGTCGTTCGACATCTCGATCGTGGCGCCGGTGCTGATCCTGATCGGTTTCACCATTCATCGCCGCAGCGACGACGTGAGCTACGAGAACATCGGGCGCGTGGCGATTGGCCTCGGCCTGATGCTGTTGGCGCTGCATCTGCTGGTGGTCGCGATGGCGCCGGTAGAGAACGCGCAGGTGCTGCACGCCATCTTGCAGAGCATGGCCAGCGAGCCGGTACTGGCCATGCTGGTGGCGGCGTTGCTTACCTGGGCCTGTCATTCGAGCGTGGCGGTGGTGTTGTTGATCGTGTCGCTGGCCAGCGCTGGCGTGATCGACGCGCCTGGTGCCTTGGCCCTGGTGCTCGGTGCCAACCTGGGTGGCACCATTCCCGCGTTGCTGGAAGCGCATACGCCGGTCGCCCGCCGTTTGCCGATGGGCAATTTGATGGTGCGCGCTTTCGGCTGCATCGTGTGCTTGCCGATCTTGCCGCTACTGGCGCACTGGCTGGCGCCGCTGGGCGCGTCGCCGGCGCGCATCGTGGTGAACTTCCACACGGCCTTCAACCTGGCGCTGGCGCTGATCTTTATCGTGCCCTTGCAGGGCCTCGCCCGCTTGCTGGTGCGGCTGTTGCCGGAGCCGCCACGGCCCAATGATCCGGGCGTGCCGCAGTATCTCGATGTAGGCGCCCTCGATTCGGCCAATGTGGCCCTGGCCAACGCGGTGCGCGAATCCATGCGCATGGCCGATATGGTCGAAGACATGCTCAAGGGGCTGGTCGAGGTATTTGGCAAGGACGACCGAACGCGCGCGGCGTCGATCAGCCGCATGGATACCTCGCTGGATCGCCTCGGCGTGGCCATTCGCGAATACCTGACCGATCTCGGCGGAGAAGCATTGAACGAAGAGGATGGCGAGCGCAGCCAGGAGATCCACGCCTTCGTCATCAACATCGAGCATATCGGCGACATCACCGCCAACAACCTGATGGATTTCGCTGCCAAGAAGGCACAGAGCGGGCAGGACTTCTCCGCCGACGATATCCAGGACCTCGCCGCCATGCATGCGCAGGTGATGGAGAGCCTGCGCCTGGGTCTGACGGTGTTCCTGCGTGGCGACCTGCGCGCGGCGCAGCAATTGATCGGTCGCAAGGAGGTGCTATGGCGCCTGGAGAATGAGGCGTCCGACCGGCACATCCGTGCGCTGCGCGAACGCCGGGACGGCGGCGGTGGTGACGTGTACCTACGCATCCTGCGCGACCTCAAGCGCGTGCATTCGCATCTGGCAGCGCTGGCCTATCTGCCGCTGCAGCGTGCCGGCCTGTTGCAGGATCGCCTGATCCGTGAGCCGGTGACCCCCGGCGCAGCATGACGAATCGATACGTTTCAGTAGAGGAGAAACCCGACCTTGGACCCTAGTCCTTCAAGCGATCTGTCAAATCCGAATACGCCGACCTGATACCGCCAACGCGTGCCCTTCGTTCTGAAGGCGCCCCCCGGATGCGGTAGCCGTCATCGGCCTTAACCGCGAACCGGGGACATCTCGGGCAGTTTCTCTGCTCTTGTCTTCCCCCTGTCGTACAACTCTGCTCTGTGGTCTTTGTGATCGCGGTGCATTCGTTCGAGCTTCCATCCCGCAAGGGGAAAGTCATGTTCTTCCTCACCATCAAACATCTGTCGCGCCTGTCCATCGCTCTTGCCGTGTCGCTGAGCGTGGCCGCCTGCTCGCACTCGTCGAACGAGTCTGTGGAAACGCCCCACGTCATTTCGGATCACGGCGTGTTACGGATTCCTGAAAAGTCCCCGCTGCGCTCCGAGTTGATCGTCCAGGCTGTCGAGATGCGCGAGATGCCGCACGCCATGACGTTCCCGGCGGAGGTCGAGGTCGATCCGGCGCATCAGGCGAATGTGTTGCCGTCGCTGACCGGCAAGGTGGTCGAGCTGAAGGTCGGCCTGGGCGACCATGTCAGCCGTGGTCAGCTGTTGGCGGTGATCGATTCGGGCGACCTGGCGCAGGCCTATGCCGACGCGGACAAGGCCAGCGATACGCTCGACCTGGCAAGAAAAAGCCTGGAGCGTGCACGGGGTGTGCAGCAGGCGGGCGGTAGCGCAGTGAAGGACCTGCAGGCGGCGCAAAGTGGCTACAACCAGGCGCTGGCGGAATTCAATCGCGCGCGGACACGTTTGACCGCGGTTGGTGGTGCGTCGGGTTCGCATGCCACGGCACGGTCCATGAACGTCACTGCGCCGGCCAGCGGTTACGTCACCGCGTTGTCGGTTTCGCCAGGCATGTATGTCAACGACGCCAACGCGCCCATGCTGTCCATCGCCAATCTGGATACGGTGTGGATCACCGCCAATGTGCCGGAGAGCGACGTGGGCCAGGTGGCCAAGGGCCAGCAGGTCGACGCTACGCTGTCCGCCTATCCGGATGAGGTCATTCACGGGCAGGTGAGTTTTGTCAGTCCCGTGCTGCAGGCCGATACGCGGCGCAGCATGGTGCGCGTGGCCGTCGCCAATCCGGATGGACGGCTAAAGCCGAACATGTTCGCGAAGGCGAGCTTCCATATTCCGCAGCCGCCGCAGGTCATCGTGCCGGAATCGGCTTTGCTGATGAACAACGACAGCATCACGGTGTTCGTCGAAGTTGCGCCGTGGGCGTTCGAGCGCCGCGCCGTCGAGCTCAGCTATTCGGAGACGGAAGGTGCACGCGTGACCAAGGGCCTGAAGGCCGGCGATCGCGTGATCGTGAGAGGCGGAGTCCTGCTCAATGATTAACGCGATCTTCCAGTGGTGTTTCCAGAAGCGCGTGTTGTTCATCGGCGTGACGATCCTCGTCGCGTGCTTCGGCTATTACTCCTGGACACAGCTGGCCATCGAGGCCTACCCGGAGTTGAGCGATGTCACCGCCCAGGTCACCACCCAGGTGCCGGGCCTGGCCGCTGAAGAAATCGAGCAGCAGATCACCACGCCGCTGGAACGCGGCCTCGCCGGCACGCCGGGGCTGGTGAGCATGCGCTCCAGCAGCACCTTCGGCCTGTCGCTGATCACCATGGTGTTCAAGGATGGGGCGGAGGATTACTGGTCGCGCCAGCGCATCATGGAGCGGGTCAGCCAGGTCAGTCTGCCTCCCGGGGTCACCCCTGGGCTCGATCCGGTCTCGGGCCCGGCCGGCGAGATCTATCGCTACACGCTGGAGTCCAACAGCAAGAATCTTATGCAGCTGTCCGAGTTGCAGACCTGGGTCATCGTTCCCGCGCTGAAGAAAGTGCCTGGCGTGGCCAATGTCGATATCTTCGGCGGCTTCACCAGGGAGTTCCAGCTGGAGCTGGATCCTGCCCAGCTGCTGCGCTTCGGCGTCAGCGTGAATCAGGTCACCAGCGCGATCTCGGCCAATACCTCCAATGCCGGCGGCAGTCGCATTACGCGCGGCGAGCAGTCGTACATCGTGCGCGGCATCGGCATGGTGCATACGCTGCAGGAGCTCGGCGACATCGTGGTCACCCAGAGCAATGGCGTGCCGGTGCTCGTACGCGATCTGGGCAAGTTGCGCTATGGCCATCAGGTGCGGCAGGGCATCCTCGGCAAGGACAACAATCCCGACACCATCCAGGGCATCGTCGATCAACTGAAGTACGAGAATCCGTCGCGCGTGCTGGAAGGTATCCATACCAGGGTCGCCGAGCTCAACCAGCAGCTCGCGGCGCAGGACGTGCGCATCGTTCCGTATATCGACCGCGACGACCTGGTCAACGCCACCAAGGAGAAGGTCTTACGCACGGTGATGGAGGGTGTCGGCCTCGTCTGCATCGTGCTGATCCTGTTCCTTGGCAGCCCGCGCGCGGCCCTGGTGGCCGCGGTGGCGATACCGATGTCGCTGGTGACGGTATTCATCCTGATGCAGTTCACGCATATGCCGGCGAATCTGTTCTCGCTCGGCGCGATCGATTTCGGCGTGATTGTCGACGGCACCATCGTGGTGACGGAGGCGATCCTGCGGCGCCGCGAGGAAAAGCCCGACGACGTGCTCACCGAAGACGACGTCATGACGGTGACCAAGCACGTCGGCCGTTCGATCTTCTTTGCGACCCTGATCATCATTACGGCGTATCTGCCGTTGTTCGCGTTCGAACATGCGGAAGGCAAGCTGTTCCGGCCCATGGCCTTCACCGTGGGCTATGCCTTGCTGGCCGCCTTGCTATGCACGGTGACACTGACGCCGGGCCTCGCCTATATCGCGCTGCGCAAGCCGCGCAAGATGTTCCACAACAAGCCGCTGCAAAGACTGCAGGCAGCCTATAGCGCCAGCCTTGGGCGGTTGATGCAAAGACTGCCGGTGGCCTATACGGCCGCTGGCGTGACCTTCCTCGGCGTGCTCGCGCTCGGGGCCACGATCGGGCGCGAGTTTCTTCCCGAGCTGGATGAAGGTGCGCTGTGGTTGCAGGTGCAGATGCCATCCGGTATTTCGCTGGACAAGGCCAGTGCGATGGCGGCCGATCTGCGCCGTGCCGTGCGCGAGTTTCCCGAGGTTTCCTATGTGGTGACCCAGCTCGGCCGCAACGATTCCGGCACGGATCCCTGGACGCCGTCACACGTCGAATCGGGCGTCGGCCTGAAGCCGTACAACACCTGGGCGAGCGGTGAGAGCAAGGCGGAATTCCTGCGCCGGTTCAATGCGCGCATGCAGCAGATGCCAGGCATCAGCGTGGGTATCAGCCAGCCGATCGTGGACGGCGAGAACGACATGATCGGTGGTGCGCATAGCCCGCTGGTGTTGCGCATCTATGGCGATGACTTCAGGGAGCTGCGCCGCATCGGTGGCGAGATCGTGGATGTGCTCAAGAACGTGCGCGGCACGGCCGAGGCGTCGATCTTCCAGGAGCCGCCAATTCCCCAGTTGGCGATCACGGCGGATCGTGAGGCGGCGGCACGTTATGGCATCAACATCGCCGATATCAGCAGCCTTATTCAAACGGCCATCGGTGGCACGCCGATGGCGCAGGTCTTTGTGGGCGATCGCATCTACAACGTTACGGCCAGGGTCCCGAATGCTATCGCCAACAATATCGAAGCGATTGGCCAGCTGCCGCTGACGTCCGCCGGCGGTGCACAAATTCCCCTGAAGCAGGTGGCACATATCGGCTTGGCGATGGGCGAAAGCACGATCTCTCATGAGCAAAGTCATCGCCAGTTGACGATACGCATCGACAATCGCGATCGTGCGCTGTCGCAGTACCTCGCCGATGCGCAAAAACAGATTGATGCGAAGGTTCACTTCGACAAGCAGAACTATCACCTCGAATGGGCAGGCACGTTCGAGAACCAGCAACGTGCGCAGGCGCGCCTGATCGTGGTGTTGGGCCTGGTGCTGGCGATCATGGCGGTATTGTTGTTTGCCGAATTCGGCAAGCTGCATCAGGCCTTGCTGGTGCTGGCGGTGGTGCCGCTGGCGACCGTCGGCGGGCTGATATCGCTGCATCTGCGTGGCGAGACCTTGAACATCGCCACCGCGGTCGGATTCATCGCCTTGTTCGGCGTGGCCGTACAGAACGGCATCATCATGGTGTCGAATATCAACCGCGTTCGAAACGAAGGCATGCCGCTGGCGGAAGCCGTGCTGGCCGGCGCGACCGAGCGCTTCCGCCCGGTGCTGATGACCGCCACCGTGGCCAGCGTGGGCATGCTTCCCGCTGCGCTCGCCACCGGCATTGGGACGGATGTGCAGCGCGGCCTGGCCACCGTGGTCGTCGGCGGCCTGCCGATTGCCACCTTGCTCACGCTGTACATCCTGCCCGGCTTCTATTTCGGGGTGGAACGCTTCATCGAGAAGCACAAGCGTCGCGCGCCGCCGGCGACGGAGGTTTGACCATGCACACCATCCGCAAAGTAACGACTCGTCATAGCAAGCGCGCGCTGCTTGCCCTGGGCATCGCCATCACGCTCAGCGCATGTACGGTGGGACCGGATTACCAACGTCCGCAGGCGCCTGCCGCCCATGACTACGCACCCACGGCCACGCCGCAGACCACCGCGTCCAGCTCCGGTCCGGGCGGGCAGCCGCAACAGTTGGTGCAGGACATGGACATTCCGGGCCAGTGGTGGACGTTGTTCCATTCCGCCCCGCTGAATGCGCTGATTGACGACGCGCTCAAGCACAACGCCGAGACCGAAGCGGCCCATGCGGCCTTGCAGGCGGCATGGGAGAACGTGCGTGCACAGCGTGGAGCGTTCTTCCCCAGCGTCAGTGCCAGTGTCGATCCGACCCGGCAGAAGACCGGCTCGGTATTGGCCAGCAACGTCGCCTCCAACGGCACGCTGTACAACCTCACCACCGCACAGGTCAGCGTGTCGTACTCGCCGGATCTCTGGGGTGGCAATCGCCGCCAGGTGGAGTCGTTGGTGGCGGAGGCGAACGCACAACGTTTCCAGTTGGAGGCGACCTACCTCACGTTGACCAGCAACCTGGTGAACGCGGCGATCCAGGAAGCATCGCTGCGTGCACAGATCGACGCCACCCGGCACATCATCGATGACCAGCAGCGGATCATGACGACGCTGCAACGCCAGCTTGCACTCGGTGATGCGGCCGAAGCAGTGGTGGCCGCGCAACAGGCCGCGCTTGAGCTGAGCCGGGCCACGTTGCCGCCGCTCGAAAAGCAGCTCGCCCAGCAACGCGACCTGCTTGCCGCGCTCAGCGGGCGCATGCCCAGCGATAGCATGGATGCCCGCTTCACGCTGGAGGGCTTGCAGCTGCCGAACCAACTGCCGTTGAGCTTGCCGGCGCGCCTGGTCGAGCAGCGCCCCGATGTGCGCATGGCCGATGAACAATTGCATGCGGCCAGCGCCCAGGTGGGTGTCGCCATCGCGAACCGGCTGCCCAATGTGCAGATCACCGCGAATATCGGCAGCGCGGCTGATAGCGCCAGCACGTTGCTGGGCACGGGCACGGGCTTCTGGAATATCGGTGCCCCTATCGTCGTACCGCTCTTCGACGGCGGCACGCTGAAGCATAAGCAGCGTGCCGCGGAGGCCACTTATCGGCAGAGCGCTGCACAGTACCGGGGCACGGTCATCTCCGCCGTACAGGACGTGGCGGATGTGTTGCACGCGGTGAGTTTCGATGCCGAGGCGCTGGTGGCGGCGGAGCGCGCCGAGCGCGCGGCGGCGCGCAGTTTCGAGATCGCACAGCACCAGCTCGCGCTCGGCGATATCAGCGATGCGGTGATGCTCAATGCGGAGCTGACCTGGCGGCAGGCGCGGATCGCCTTCATCCAGGCGCAGGCGAATCGCTATGCCGATACCGTGGCACTGTTCCAGGCGCTCGGCGGTGGCTGGTGGCATCGGCAGGATGCGTCGGATGTAGCGGCATCTGCTGCACCCGCGGGACAGTACTAAAGACGTACACCTGCGGTGGGGCCAAGGCGTGGCTTGCCGAAAGTGTCAGGGTGAATCCGGCGATGCGCAGGAGGCGCGGCGCTTGCGCCGCCACCAGAGCACCAGCGCGACGACGATCAAGATGCCGGCAAGTACCCACAGGCCGTTTTGGCCGCGGCGTATCCATTTGGCCAGCCACTCGTGGT
>DASXND010000150.1:0-6148 GCA_036495265.1 Dyella sp. | reverse complement strand
GCCCGAGCGGCTGATCGCGGGCATCCGCCTGCATCGCGCCATCGACGTCTACACCGATAGTCATCCGGAGGTCGCGGCGGCGCGCGCGCTGCTTCCGCCCCCGTACCGACGCTACGCCGGCATCCTGCTCGACATGTGGTTCGACCACCTGCTGGCGCGAGATTTCGATCGATGGAGTGAGCGGGGGCTGGAACGGTACTCCGCGGGTGTGCGTGACCTGCTGCGCCGCCATGAGGTCTGGTTGCCGGCAGGTCTGCAGCGCTTTCGCCTGTACATGGAGGCGCATGCGTTGCCGGCCGGGTACGCCCGGCCCGAGGAAATGGCAGCTGCGCTGGATGGCATTTCGCATCGGCTGCGCCGGGCCAATCCGGTGGGGGAGGCGATGCCGGTGCTCAATCGGCTAGCGGCACCCCTGCATGAGCGATTCGAGGCGTTTTTTCCTCAGTTGCAGGGGTTTGCGCAAGAGTGGATCGGCGCGAATTCTCCCTCTCCGCTCCGGGGAGAGGGCTGGGGTGAGGGGCCAATCTTGCGGTGAGGGTTAATCGAAGCGAGCTCTATGAGAGTTTCCCGCGAGCACCCGCCCCTCATCCCAACCTTCTCTCCCACGGGACTACCTTCGGGTCGCCCGGAGGGGAGAGGGAGGAGTTCGCTTCGATCCATTCTTGCGCAAACCCTTGCAACTGCGGAAAAAACACCTCGAACCGCTCATGCAGCGGCGCCGCCAGGCGGCTTAGCACCGGCATCGCCTCACCCACCGGGTTCGCCCGGCTCAGCCGATGCGAAATGCCATCCAGCGCAGCCGCCATTTCCTCGGGCCGGGCGTACCCGGCCGGCAACGCATGCGCCTCCATGTACAGGCGAAAGCGCTGCAGACCTGCTGGCAACCACACTTCATGGCGGCGCAGCAGGTCGCGCACACCCGCGGAGTACAACTCCAGCCCCCGCTCACTCCATCGATCGAATTCTCGCGCCAGCAGGTGGTCGAACCACATGTCGAGCAGGATGCCGGCGTAGCGTCGGTACGGGGGCGGAAGCAGCGCGCGCGCCGCGGCGACTTCGGGGTGACTATCGGTGTAGACGTCGATGGCGCGGTGCAGGCGGATACCCGCGATCAGCCGCTCGGGCAGGGCCGGATCCGGCTGTCCGTGCACGAAATCGCCCATCAGGCCGCCCAGCTGCAGCAGCTCGTCATCGCCCGCCAGCAGCGTATGCGCCAGGTGATTCACGGCCGCCGCCTTGCTTCGCGCGACCGGCGGCCGCACGCGGCGGTTATCATCATGGCCATGAATCTCGTCATGCTCCCTACCCAGCCCGACCATTTTCCCGAACAGGCTGCCAGCTTCGCGCTGAGCGGGCCCGCCGGCAAGCTCGAAAGCATCAGTGACGTGGCCCTGCCTGAAGAGGCGCGCCGCGGCACGGCGGTCATCTGCCATCCCCATCCGCTGCAAGGCGGCACCATGCATAACAAGGTGGTGACGATGGTGGAGCGTGCGCTGCGCGAGTCAGGGCTGGACACCATACGTTTCAATTTTCGTGGCACGGGCGAGTCCGAAGGCAGCTATGACAACGGCAACGGCGAAGGCGACGACCTGGCTGCCGTCGTGGCCTGGGTGCGTCGCATGCGTCCGGACGAGGCGGTCTGGCTCGCCGGCTTTTCGTTCGGCAGCTATGTGTCAATCCGCAACGCCGTGCGCCTGCACGCCGATGCCTTGATCAGCATTGCGCCCCCCGCGGGCCGTTGGCCGTTCGAAGGATTCACCCTGCCCACCTGCCCCTGGCTGGTCGTACAGGGCGAGGAAGACGAAGTGGTCGATCCGCAGGCGGTGTTCGACTGGATCGATGGCATGGAGCATCCGCCCGAGCTGGTGCGCATGCCGGAAACCAGCCACTTTTTTCATCGTCGCCTGATGGATCTGCGTGGCGCCGTGAAGCATGCGATCCAGTCCTGGCTGCCGCCGCTGCGCCAGGACTGATGACGTACCGATTCCTTTCCATCGTATTAGCCGCTGCGCCTGATCGCGTAGCGCCCTAAGAGTTTGCCGTACCCATGACTGATACTGCCCTGCTCGCGCCCAGCGCTCGTTATCAGGAAGGCGTCGCCGCCCATCGCTGGGAGGCCGACCCGGCCCAGCAGGCGCTGCTGCCCGAGTTCGACCGCATGCACGCGGCGCTGATCGCTGCCACAGCCGACAACGGCAGCCTGTTTGGACGCCTGAAATCGCTGCTCGGCAACGACACCCGCGAAGGCGTGGCCGGCCTGTATTTGTGGGGCAGCGTTGGGCGTGGCAAGACGTTCCTGATGGACCTGTTCGTCGCCAGCCTGCCGCATGGGCTGGCCTTGCGTCGCCACTACCACCGTTTCATGGGCGAGGTGCACGAACAACTGCGCGGCCTGGGCGAACGCCAGGATCCGTTGCTCGAGGTCGCCGCGAACATCGCCGGGCGCTGTCGCGTGCTTTGCCTGGACGAATTCCTGGTCAACGACATCGGCGACGCGATGATACTCGGCACCTTGCTGCAGTCATTGTTCGAGCGCGGCGTCTCCCTGGTGACCACGTCCAACACGGCGCCGGCCAATCTCTACAAGGAAGGCCTGCAACGCGCGCGCTTCCTGCCTGCCATCGCCCTGATCGAGAAGCACTGCCACATCGTGCAGATGATTTCCTCGCACGACTGGCGCCTGCGCGCACTGTCGCAAGCGCCGGTGTATCACACGCCGCCCAGCCAGGAGGCGGAACGCGCGCTCACCCGTATCTTCGCCAGCCAGGCCGAGGGTGATGTACAGGAGGGCGGCGAGATCACGCTCAACGATCGCGCCATTCCCGTGCGCAAGCGCGCCAGGAACATCCTGTGGTTCGAATTCGCCGCCCTGTGCGAAGGTCCGCGCGCCGTCGCCGACTACATCGAGCTGGCCAAAGCGGGCCCGGAAATCATCATTTCCAACGTGCCGCAGTTCACCGTGTATACGGAAGACGCCGCTCGCCGCTTCGTATCGCTGGTGGACGAATTCTACGATCGGCGCGTGAAGCTGATTCTTTCCGCGGCGGCGCCGATCACCGAACTGTATGACGGTGAACGGTTGCGCGCGGAATTCGGGCGCACGGAGTCGCGCCTGATCGAGATGCAGAGCGAGGAATACCTCGCCAGCGAACACCTGCCCTGACGGGACAAGTGTTCGGGCGCGGAAGCCACCTGCTAACGTGTACACAGCCCAGTCGCCGGAGCCGCCATGTCTGTCCTGCTTGCCCTTGCCCTGCAACTGAGTCCCGCTGCCGGCGCCGACTTCCATGCGCGCATCACCCAAGCCAAGCTGGCCGAGGGTGCGGCCACCGGGGCGGCTTATCAGAAGCAGGTATGGGATCGCATCGGCCATCCGACCCCGGATGCCTACAAGTCCTGCATCGACAGCAACAAGCCGACGGACAAGGGACCCTTCACCCTGGTGGCCGATGTCATGCCGGATGGTCGACTGGTCCAGATCGATGTACAGCCGCAAACAGCGGTGGCCAAATGCATGGCCGGCCAGTTCGCCAACTGGATGCTACCCGCGCCACCGGCACAGCCTAAGCCCTATCCGATCGAGATCGATTTCAGCATCGCGAAGTAGTTCGCCTCGCTCGGGGTGTCACGATGCCCAGCCCCAACGCCTCGGCCATCGCTCCGCGCACCGAATACTCCGGTTCGCCGTATGGGAGTGCGCGGCAGCACGCGTCCGTGCCCATGCGCCAAAACGCGCTAGGATCGCCCGACCCTCCGAGGAGAAACCCCATGCGCCATACCGTGCTTGCCCTGGCCCTTTTCGCCGCCACCACCGTCGGTGGAACCGCTTATGCCACCGACACAGCGCAACTGGTGCAGAGCGAACTGCCACAGGTCACCGCATGGCGGCGCGATATCCACCAGCACCCGGAATTGAGCAACCGCGAGACGCGCACCGCCGCCCTGGTCGCCGCGCAACTCAAGAAGCTTGGGCTGGAAGTGCACACCGGCATCGCACATACCGGCGTGGTCGGCATCCTCAAGGGTGGCAAGCCCGGACCGAAGCTGGCCATTCGCGCCGACATGGATGCGTTGCCGGTGACCGAAGACGTGGATCTGCCATTCGCCTCCACGGCCAAGGGCGAGTATCGCGGCAAGCAGACCGGCGTGATGCACGCCTGCGGCCATGACGCGCACACCGCCATGCTGCTCGGCCTGGCGACCACGCTGGCTGGCATGAAGAAGGACCTGCCCGGTGAAGTGATGTTCGTCTTCCAGCCCGCCGAGGAAGGTGCACCGGCCGGCGAGGAAGGCGGCGCGTCGCTGATGTTGAAAGAGGGTGTCTTCCGCAACTTCAAGCCCGATGCCATGTTTGGCATGCACGTGGTCAGCGCGCTCAACACCGGTACGGTCGCCGTGCGCCCCGGCCCGACCATGGCCGGCTCGGACTGGTTCAAGCTGGTCGTGCACGGTCGCCAGACGCACGGCGCCATGCCCTGGAATGGCGTGGACCCGATCGTCACGTCGGCGGAAATCATCAGTGCCGCCCAGACCATCGTGAGTCGCAAACTCAATATCGGCGACCTGCCTGCCGTGCTCAGCTTCGGCATCGTCGAAGGCGGCTCGCGCAACAACATCGTGCCCGACAAGGTGGAGCTGCAAGGCACGCTGCGTACCTTCGATCCGGTCATGCGGCAACAGGCCATCGATAACCTCAAGAGCATCGCCGATCACATTGCCCAGGCGAATGGCGCCACCGTCGACGCCGACATCCCGGTGGGCGTCAGCAACCCGGTACTGGTCAATGACCCGGCGCTGGCCGGACGCGTGCGCGCCAGCATCGGCAAGGCCATCGGCGGCGACCACGCGATCGAAGCCAAGCCGTGGATGGCCTCGGAGGACTTCGCCTATTTCGCGAAGGAAGTGCCCAGCGTCTACTTCTTCGTCGGTTCCACCCCGGTTGGGCAGGATGCCTCGAAGGCGCCGGCCAACCATTCACCGAAATTCTTCATGGACGAAGGCGCCCTCAAGATCGGCATGGAGTCCATGCTGCAAGCGACGCTGGATTACCTCAACGGATCGGCGACCTGAGGTCGCCCGGCGACGTACCGGAGAGTTCGACGCAAACGTCCCGCAAAGAAAAGGCCCCCTTTCGGGGGCCCAATGAGCCGATTCAGGGGGTTGAGGAACGGCTCGGAGCGTCTGGGCTCAGCAGAGGAACCAACCAGACGTAGGCAGGATGCCGCAGCCGGATGATCTTTGATGTAGGCATTGGCTTACTCAAGAGTCAGTCCAATGCCCGCCTTCTGTCAGATCGTGGCGGCATGCACGGCTGCGGTGAGGTCGCGCTGCGTCTCAGGATTGCGCGCGACGCCGGCATCATTCGGTCTTCATTCGTTGCGGTGCGCGTGAGTGGCCCGCGGACTGGATGCTGTGCGCATTGACGATCGCGGCAAGCAATCCCGGGAAGCGCTGCTCGATTTCCTGGCAGCGAGAGCTGTTATGCATTTCCACACCCTGCCGCTCACTGCGTATCAACCCCGCCTCTCGCAAGGCGCGGAAATGCTGTGAAAGCGTGGATTTCGGAATGCTGCGGTCGCTCACCTGCAGGAAGTTCGAGCAGGTATGGGCGCAAGCGGAGCCAGCCAGTTGCACATAGATCGCAGCGCGCACCGGGTCGGACAGCGCATGCAGGATGCCCTCCACGGTAATGTCTTCGAGCGCTGGGTGGGTCAGGGGCCGCATGGGTCGATTTTATCAGCTCTTGATAATTAGTTCATAAGTTCATATGTTGCGAACTACTGAAGTACATTCTACCTCACCCTCCCCCCATAGGAAGACGTCATGAGCAAGCTCAAAGGTAAAGTCGCCGTCGTCACCGGCGCATCCAAAGGCATCGGCGCCGCCATCGCCAAGTCGCTCGCCAGCGCTGGCGCAGCGGTCGTGGTGAACTATGCGTCGAGCAAGGCAGGCGCTGACGCCGTCGTCGCCGCGATTGCGGCGGCCGGCGGCAAGGCGGTGGCTGTAGGCGGCGATGTCTCCAAGGCTGCCGACGCGAAAGCCATCGTCGACGCAGCGATCAAGCATTTCGGCAAGCTGGATGTGCTGGTCAACAATTCGGGCGTCTACGAGTTCGCCCCACTCGAAGACATTACGGAAGAGCATTTCA
>DASXND010000149.1:0-1861 GCA_036495265.1 Dyella sp. | reverse complement strand
GCGTTGGAAGGTGGAGTGGCGAGCTGCTCGGTGGGCGTAGCGGTGCCGGCGAGACAGGGCAGGGCGAAACACAAGGCGAACACGACGAGCGGGGCGCGCATGGGAAAGCCTCCGATGGGTTCGCACGGAGTATGGGTGAGTAGCGATCCGGGTAGAAGTGCGACCGGGGGGTGCCTGATGGCCTAGCGTGCTTTGACGCCGGGGCAACGTTCGTTGGCGGCACACTACAGCGGGTCTAAGCCTGGTGCCATACCGATGGGTTTTCCGAACGACACTTCTCGCGCCGTTCATGCGGCTGTCTTGATTGCCGGTGCCGGCCCCACGGGTCTGGCGGCAGCCCTGTTTCTCGCGCGGCGCGGCGTCGGCGTTCGTATCGTCGATGCGGCACCGCAGCCATCCGTGACCTCCAAGGCGCTGGCAGTCAACAGCCGCACGCTCGACATGCTGCAGGACACGGGCGTGTCCGAACGTATCGTGACGCAAGGCTGGTCGGCGCGAGGGGCCACCCTGCATCAGCAGGACAAGGAGATTCTCTCGTTCGATTTGCCGACGACGCTTGGCGCGCCACGTGCCATGACGGTGTTGCCACAGGCGCGTACCGAAGCGCTGCTGACCGAGGCCTTGCAGGCGCAGGGCGTGATTGTCGAACGCGGCGTCAGCCTGAAATCGCTGGTGCAAGACGAAACGCAGGTGACATCGACGCTGGTCCACATGGATGGCGAGACGGAAGAGGTGAAAAGCCTGTTGCTGTTGGGTGCCGATGGCGCACGCAGTACGACGCGCCAGGCGCTGGGGCTCGATTTCGCCGGAAGCAACCTCCCCGAGCCGTGGAAACTGTGGGATCTGCAGCTGGATACGCCGCTCGACCCCTGGCACGCCCATATCATGTTCGAGCCGGATGGCTTCATCTTCCTGCTGCGCTTGCAGGCCAATCTCTGGCGTGTGATCGGCAACGGCCACGATCCGCTCGGAGCCTTGCGCCGTACGTGCATGGTGGGGCCGGTGGCCTGGCAATCGCAATTCCACATCGGGCACCGCGTGGCAGCGAAGGCGGCGGTAGGTCGTGTCGCGCTCGGTGGCGATGCGGCGCACATCCATTCGCCCATCGGTGCGCGCGGCATGAACCTGGGTATCGAGGATGCGTATGTCTATGCCGACTGCGCCGCCGATGCGCTAGCTGGCGACATGACACGATTGCATGACTACGCCGTGCTTCGGCACGCCGTGCACAAGGAAGTGGTGCGACGCATCGGCGCGATTACCCGCCTGGTGCATGGCCAACCCACCTGGCTGCGCTGGGTGCGCGACGAAGTGGTACCGCTGGCCGCCCACCTGACGCTGGCGCGGCAGCTGATGCTGCGCACCGTGGGTGGCCTCGACCATCCCTTGAAGACACGCCCGTAAGATCCCTTCCACAAGGGGGCTGCCGCGATGGCTCGGCCGCGTCGCCTCGTTGCGTCGCCGTCGCGCCCTCAAGTCAGCTCGGGCCTAGCCGATAACGGAGAATGCGCGCCATCCGTCCACGGCAAGTCGGCAGCGGCTCGGCAGTTGCGGACACTGGCCGCCGGCTTCCAAGGTGATGGACGAGGCGCCGGTGCATGACGGTCGGTTGCACGCAGTCCCATGGGATGTCTAACGGTATGAACGCTCACAAACATCAATCTAAAGGTAATCGCGTGGATTGGAGCGATCCGCGCCTGGAGGCACTGTTGCGCAAGACCGAGGCCTGGAAGCTCGACAATCGCGGCAGCTATGCACCCAAGGAGGTGCAGATCCACCTTGGCTGGGGCGCGACCACCGCCCGTCCGGCCGTCTTGGTGTGGGAGCGCGACCAGGTGATGATGATCGAGACCCGCTTTCC
>DASXND010000148.1:0-3760 GCA_036495265.1 Dyella sp. | reverse complement strand
CTATGCCGGCTACAAGCATGACTTCCTGCGCCTGTTCGGCTTCGGTCGCAAAGACGTGAACTATGAGGAAGACGTCAGCGCCGATCGCCGCTTCGACTGCGTCGAGCTTTGATTGACAGTGGACGGTTGTCACTCTTAGAGACCGTCACTCTATAGAAACGTCATCCCAGCGAAAGCTGGGATCCAGCGCCTTTATTGACGTGCCTGAGAGTCACTGGATCCCAGCTTGACCAGCCCTCCGGCTGTTGAGAGCCGGCGGGATGACGGGCGTAGAGCCTCAGTCTTGAGGCTGACTGGGCGCCACGTCACCGCAGCAAAAGCTAAGCTGCGACCATGACCACCGCCATTGTCTGGTTCCGTCGCGATCTCCGTCTCGCCGACCATCCGGCCCTGAGCGCCGCCTGCGCCGCGCATGATCAGGTGGTGCCGCTCTATATCCATGCGCCGGAAGAAGACGGCGATTGGGCGCCGGGTGGCGCCAGCCAGTGGTGGTTGCATCACTCGCTGGCCGCCTTGCAGGCGCAGCTGGATGAGCACGGTGTTGCGCTACACCTGCGACAGGGCAATAGCCTTGCTGTACTCCAGCAGCTGCTTGCGCAAACCGGCGCCACGGCCGTGTATTGGAATCGGCTCTATGAGCCAGCAGCCATCGCGCGCGACCGTGACATCAAGGCCGCACTGCGTGAGCAAGGTGTGCAAGCACATAGCTTCAATGCCGCGCTCTGGCGCGAGCCCTGGCAGGTCGCGACGAAGCAGCAGGGGCCATATCGGGTATTCACGCCGTTCTGGCGTAACTTGCGCACGGAGCTGGGGGTTCCCCAGCCGCTCTGCGCACCGTCACGCTTGCCGGGTGTGGATGTCGCTGGCGGCGTGCCGCTGGATTCGCTGGGGCTGCAACCCAGGATTCGCTGGGACACCGGTTTGCGCGAGGCCTGGTCGCCAGGCGAGCAGGGCGCGCGGGAACTGCTGGAGATCTTTGCCGACGATGCCGTGGCCGATTATGCGCAGGCGCGCGATCTGCCGTCGCGCCACGGCACGTCGCGGTTGTCGCCGCATCTGCATTTCGGCGAAATCTCTCCTCGGCAAATTCATCGTCAGCTGGTGGATCGGCTTGCCGCCACGGACACCCGGCGCCGTCCGGACATCGAGCCCTATCTGCGCGAACTGGGCTGGCGAGAGTTTGCGCATCATTTGCTCTACCACTTTGCAGACACGCCTACGGCGAACTTCAATTCGCAGTTCGATGCTTTCCACTGGGCTGCGCAGAGCGATGCATGGATGGAGCGTTGGCAGTACGGCCGCACGGGTATTCCGTTGGTGGATGCCGGCATGCGCGAGCTCTGGCATACGGGCTGGATGCATAACCGCGTGCGCATGATCGTTGCCAGCTTCCTGTGCAAGAACCTTCGGCAACATTGGCGTCACGGCGCCCGCTGGTTCTGGGACACCTTGGTCGACGCGGATCTGGCCAACAATACGATGGGATGGCAGTGGGTGGCGGGTAGCGGCGCGGATGCCGCTCCGTACTTTCGCGTGTTCAACCCGGTGACCCAGGCGCACAAGTTCGACACCCACGGGGAGTATCTGCGCCGATGGCTGCCCGAGCTTGCAGCGGCACCACTCCCTTTGTTGCACGAGCCGTGGAAGGATGCCGCGCTGCTCAAGCGCAGCGGCTATCCCGCACCGATGGTCGACCTGGGCGCCACGCGGGTCGCCGCACTCGATGCTTATCGTTGCATGCGCGGCGAATAGTTCCGTTTCAGTCTTCCGGCACCTGGACCGGTTCCTTTGATCCATCGCTGCGGCGTAGCAGCCACGCCAGCACCGGCGGCGTGACCATCGCTGTGAGCAGCGACATGGCCACGATAACCGCGTAAATGCGGTCGCTGAACACGCCAGCGGTCAAGCCGAGGCTGGCAATGACCACGCCGACCTCGCCACGCGGCACCATGCCGAAGCCCACGATGGTGGCGCTGCGCCGACCCAGCGACAGCGCGCCGAGAAAGCCGCCGATCAGCTTGGAGGCGATGGCGATCAGCGTCACCACCAGCAGCATGATCTCGGTCTCGACATTGGCCAGCAGATGCAGGTCGATCTTGCTGCCGGTGACCACGAAGAAGAACGGCGTGAGCAAGGCGAGCAGCGGCTGCGTCTGCTTTTCCAGCGTGTGCTGCTGGCGCGTTTCCGACGCGATCATGCCGGCGAGAAAGGCGCCGATGATGGCGGCCAGGCCGAAGCGGGTGGACACGTAGGCCAGGCCCAGGCAGAGCGCAAGCACGATGGCCAGCGCCGACTGCGGATTCTGCGGCTTGTCCAGCCAGGTGGAATTCCAGCGCATCACGCGGGCGCCGCCGATGCCAATCACCGCGATGAAACCGATCGCGCCAACCAGCACGGAAACCAGGTGGACCGGGTCGAAGCCTTCGCCGCCCTGCAGGGACACCACCACGCCGAGCAGCAGCATGGCGAGAATGTCGTCGATGACCGCGGCGCCCAAAATCACCTTGCTCTCGACGCGTTGCAGGGCACCCAGCTCTTGCAATACGCGTGCCGTAATGCCCGCCGAAGTGGCGACAAACGCCGCAGCGACGAACAGCGAACGGCTCCAGTCGAAGCCGCTGCCGTGGGCCCACATGCTGCCCATGCCGAACGGCACCAATACGCCGAGCACGCCCACCAGGAAGGCCACCTTGCCGACCTTCTTCAGGTCCTCCAGGCGCGTTTCCAGGCCGACCGAGAACAGCAGCAGGACCACGCCGATCTCGGCGAGCACGTCGAGCGGCGTGCCTGCCGCAATCTGGTCGGGCACGAGCCAGCCAAGCACCGAGGGGCCAATCACGCAGCCAGCCGCAATCTCGCCCACCACACCCGGCAGTTTCAGTCGTTGCGCGATCTCGCCGCCGATCTGGGCAGCCACGAACACAATGAATAGCGTGAGGAGAATGTCGCCGGCGTGATGCATGCAGATGAACTTGGCAGCTGGACAATGCCTTGCATGCTACATGCTTGGATTGGCCGACGCTGCTTAATCCGTAGCGCGAGCCGCTCGTGCGGAGTGTTCCGGCTGCAGGCGGCTGAAGACCCAGCTGGCGGTGGCTGTGACGACGCCGAGCAACAACACTGTCCAACGAAAGGCCGGGATGTAGTCTTCGGCTGTATGGCCTTTCAGCAGAGCCTCCATCAGCAATGAGGCCAGCGCGATACCGAAGCTCATCGACAGATACTGCGCGGTGGAGGCCATGGACGAGGCCATCGAAGCGTGCTTCACGTCGAGGTCGTTGTAAATCAGCGTATTCATGGCGGTGTACTGCATGCCCATGAAGGCGCCGTAGACGAAGACCATCGACGCGATCAGCCACATCGGCGAGCTCTTGCCGAGCAGGGCAAACGAGGCCAGCAGCAGAGCGACCATCAGCGTGTTCGCAAACAACAGGCGGCGGTAGCCGAACAGGGTGAGCAGGCGGTTGATAAACCACTTCGCTGTAATCGAGCCCAAGGCCTGCGGCACCATCATCAAGCCCGCCATCAGCGGCGACCAGCCGCAACCGATCTGCAGGAACAGCACCAGCAGCAGGAACATGCCGGACACGCCAAGGCGTGTAAACAGGTTGCCGGCCAATGACACCCACACGCTGCGAACGCGCAGCAAGTCGAGGTCGGCCACCGGGTGGTCGGTGCGTCGGCTATGCCATACGTAGATGGCGCCGAAGACCACGGCCAGTACGCCATAGGTGGCTATCCATAGCCCTTGCCCGCCGCC
>DASXND010000147.1:0-2531 GCA_036495265.1 Dyella sp. | reverse complement strand
TTTCATGTCCGCCGAGATCAATCACAACCCGCGAGAGCACCGCTTCGAGGTCAAGGTCGACGGGATTCCCTGCGTGCTCGATTACACGCTACTGGACGGCGTCATGACGATTACCCACACCATCGTGCCGTCGGCGGTCGGCGGTCGCGGAATCGCCTCGAATCTCGTGCGTAGCGCATTGGACAAGGCGCGTGCAGAACACTGGAAAGTCAATCCGGCGTGTTCCTATTCGGAGATATGGATGAGGCGCCACCCTGAGTACGCGGATCTTCATGTCTGAAGTACGCGGTCGCCCACTCCCCGCGTGCTGAGCCTGGCCAGCACGGTACTCCGCCCGAGCGTGCTGCAGCAGCGTGGCAACCAAAACGGATTTAAGATGTGCCATGCCCGATAGCCGGGCCATGGAGAGACTGTCTTGGTGATAAGCCGTTCGACCGCAGCAGGGGCGCGTGCATGAATGCCCCGATCGACAAGCGCAAAATGGATGGAGTCTCAGGTCGGCGCTGGCGACCCTTGCGTGACCTTCGGGTGCGCCCACGGCTGGCCGTGGCCGGCGCCATCTTTCTAACCGTCGGATTGGTGTTGTGGCACTGGTTCAAGCTGCCGCCTTTCACCTCGCTGCTGCTGGGTTTCGATGTCGGTGCGTTGGTTTATCTGATAGCGCTTGCCGTGTTGTTCAATCACTGCTCGACGACCGATCAGATGCGACATCAGGCGAAGGCGCAGGACGCCGGGCGCTGGGGCGTGCTGTGGAGCGGTCTGGCGCTCACCGCCGTCGTGGCGCTCGCGCTGACCACGGAACTGCATGCGGCGAAAGGTGGTGGTGCCCAGGCGTTGCTTTTCGCTGCAGCCAGTATCGTGTTGTCATGGCTGTTCATGAACTCGATGTTCGCCATGCATTACGCCCACGGATTCTATGGTGACTACGGCAAGAAGCACGAAGGTCTGGAATTTCCAGGCACCAATCAGCCGGATTACTGGGACTTCGCCTATTTCGCCATCGTGATCGGCATGACGTTCCAGGTGTCGGACGTGCAGATCACCAGCCGCTATCTGCGCCGCGTGGCACTCTTGCACAGCGTGATCGCGTTCTTCTTCAACGTGTTCATCATCGCGATCAGCGTGAATATCGCGGCGGGCGTGGCCGCCTAGTTCGCTTCGCGCCCCGGGATCGCCGGGGCGAAAAACCGACTGCACTCAGTCACGGAAGTTATCGAACTGCAGCGGCAGCTCGACATCGGCCTTGCGCAGCACCGCCATCGCCGACTGCAAGTCGTCGCGCTTCTTGCCGGTGATACGCAGCTTGTCGCCATTGATCTGCGCTTCGACCTTGAGCTTCGCTTCCTTCAGGCTCGCCACCAGCTTCTTGGCCACGGCCTGTTCGATACCTTGCTTGACCGTGATCTTCTGGCGGGCGCCGCCCAGGTTGGTGTCCGGGTCGGCGACGTCCAGCGCGCGGATATCGATCTTTCGCGAGGTCAGGCGACCGCGCAGGATGTCCAGCATCTGCTCCAGCTGGAATTCGCTGGGCGCGCTCTGGGTGATCACGAACTGGTCCAGCTCGAACTTCGCGTCCGTGCCCTTGAAGTCGAAACGGCTGGCCAGCTCGCGGTTGGCCTGGTCCAGGGCGTTGGTCAGCTCGTGCTTGTCGACTTCGGAAATCACGTCAAAGGAAGGCATGATGGCGGCTCGGTGAACAGTGAAGATCACGCAGTGTAAGCCATGTGGCCCTAGCTGACGGATAATGCACGGCTGGTGCGAAAGGAGCGGGCGATGACGGCGGTAACGGCGTGAAAGTGGATGTACTGATCATTGGCGCCGGTGCGGCCGGGCTGATGTGCGCGATAGCGGCCGGCCAGCGTGGGCGGCATGTGCTGGTGGTGGATCATGCCAACAAGGTGGGCAAGAAGATCCTGATGTCCGGCGGCGGGCGCTGCAATTTCACGAATCTCGGCGTCACCCCGGCCAGCTATCTATCGGCCAATCCGCATTTCGCCAAGTCGGCGCTGGCGCGCTATACGCCCGCGGATTTCATCGCGCTGGTCGAGAAGCATCGCATCGCGTATCACGAGAAGGAACTGGGGCAGTTGTTTTGCGACGACTCGTCCAAGCAAATCGTGCGCATGTTGCTGGACGAATGCCAACAGGCCGGCGCTCGCATCGAAACGAGCTGCGGCGTCGAGCGGGTGCGACGGACCGAGGAAGGCTTCAGCGTGATCACGGCGCGCGGTGAAGTGCATGCGCAGTCCCTGGTCGTCGCCTCCGGTGGCTTGTCGATACCCAGCATGGGCGCCAGCGGATTTGGCTACGAACTCGCACGCCAGTTTGGCCACGTCGTGTTGCCGGTAAGGGCAGGTCTGGTGCCGCTGACCCTGAGCGGCAAGCATCAGGAGCGCTATCAGGATCTCGCCGGCGTGGCCTTGCCCGTGGTTGACGCACGCGTGGGCAAGCGGTCGTTCCGCGCCGGCATGCTGTTTACCCATCGCGGCATCAGCGGGCCGGCGATCCTGCAGATTTCGTCGTACTGGCAA
>DASXND010000146.1:0-1868 GCA_036495265.1 Dyella sp. | reverse complement strand
GACGTCGCAGCTGAGAGACTGGTCACGATCTCCACTTCAGCGCGGATGATTTGTGGCCGCAGCTGCACTAGGCTTGCCATAGTTCGATAGAGCGGCCTGCATGTACGCCCAATGTCCCGAATGCCTGACCGTGTTCTCGCTGAACACGGAAACGCTTGCGCAGGCGCGAGGCTTAGTCGTGTGCGGTCATTGCCAGACGGAATTCGATGCACTGGTCAGCCTCAGCGACCAGTTGCCGCCCGAACCCTTCGAGCATTTGTCACCCCGCACGCAGGCGACGTCACCACGGCTGGATCTGGCGATTTATCGCCCGCGCGCCGAAACGCCGGCCATTGCCGAAGCCAAGGTCGAAGCGCGCGACGATGTCGAGGACTTCAGCAAACTCGTCCTTGCACCACGCTTTGCGCGCGGCAAGGAACGCAGCGGGCGGCGCTGGCCGTGGGTAACCGCCTGCGTCCTGCTGTTATCGGCTCTCGGCGCACAAATCGCCTGGGCCAAGCGTGACGTATTGATCAGCGACCCGTCCATCGGGGGGATGCTGCGGCAAGCCTGCACCAGCATGGGATGCCAGCTGCCCCTGGTGCAGGACACCTCGCAGCTGAGCCTGCTCGCCCGCGACGTTCAGGCGCACCCTTCGGTACCTGGCGCCCTGTTGATTACCGCCAGTCTGCGCAACGACGCCACGTTTGCCCAACCCTATCCCGCGGTGGCCATCACCCTGTCCGACGTCAATGGCAAGCGCCTTGCCATGCGCCGCTTGCGTGCCGCCGAATATCTTGGTGACATCGCCACGCTACAACGCGGACTGCCGCCAGGCGGCAGCACGGCCATCGTGCTTGAAGTGGAAGATCCCGACGGCAAGGCCGTGGCGTTCGAATTCGGCTTCGAATAGCCGTCCAACTCCTTGTGGCAACAAGCCGTGCTGGCAACACCGGCCTCGCATCATTGCGCGCAAACCGGGCCTAGCACACAACCCGCCGAAGCGCCCCCTCATTTGTCCATAGGACAAATGCCGATGTCACAAAGCCTCACCGTTTGTTCGATGCAAGGGACTTAAATTTATCGGCACACACGGGTAAACTCGCCCCTTCGTCTTTGCTGCACCCGGCGTTCCATGCGAGCCGCCGCCCGCGGTATTGCCATAAACAATTGCAGTGGCCAACGCAGCCGCCGCGTTAGAACGTGAGGGGAAATGCCAGTGAACGCCGTCAGACTGCCTGCCAGCGAGTCCCCCAAGGAGACTTCGTCGCAGAGCGCATTGAGCGAATGCGTCAGTCGCACCGTCCGCCGCTACCTCGCCGACATTGGCGATACCGAATGTGACGAGGGTCTGCACGCGCTCGTGGTTCGCGAAGTCGAAGGCCCTCTCCTGCGCGAAGTACTGGCGTGGCACGACGGCAACCAGAGCCGCGCCGCTGCCGTACTCGGCATCAATCGCGCCACGCTGCGCAAGAAGCTGGCTGCTCACGGCCTGCTGTAAGCCTCGCGAAACCGTCAGGGCATCAGCCCTGAACCAGCACCGCGCCAGCGGCGAGTAAGCCGCGCACTTCCCGTCGTTTAGCCATCCATCCCCGTTGCAACCCCGCTTTCCGCCGGTTGTGGCCCAGCCCGCTATAATGCTCGGCTTTCCCGCTCTGGAAGCCGCCATGTCTGCCCCCGCCGTTACCCCCATCCGCCGTGCGCTGCTCAGCGTCTCGGACAAGACTGGACTGATTGCCCTGGGTCAACGGCTGCACCAGGCCGGCGTCGAGCTGCTTTCCACCGGCGGTAGCGCCAAGGCGCTGCGCGACGCCGGCATCCCGGTCAAGGACGTCAGCGACGTCACCGGTTTCCCGGAGATCATGGACGGTCGCGTCAAGACCCTGCAC
>DASXND010000145.1:0-7573 GCA_036495265.1 Dyella sp. | reverse complement strand
TTTCCGTGGAGCGTTACGCGACTTGCTGCCTTACTGCAGCATCGCGTTGACCATCTCCACGTCCTTCAGGTCGATCGAGCCCGCCGATTCCTTGAGCTGCAGCTGGTCAAGCACCAGGGCATGGCGCGACTGCGAGTAGCTGTTCTCGGCCTGGGTGAGGGTCTGGATCGCGTTGAGCACGTTGAGCATGGTCTGCGTGCCAACGTCGAAGCCGGCGCGCGTGGCTTCCAGTGCCTTTTGGCCCGAGTCCACCGAAGCCTTGTTCGCCTGCACCTGGCTGATGCCAGCGATCACCGAGCGGTAGAAGTTGAGCGTGTCGCGAACGACTAAACGGCGCGTCGATTCCAGCGAGTCCTGGGCTTCGTCACGCTGGTAGATCGACTGGCGTACGCGCGACTTGGTACCGCCGCCGGCGAAGATCGGCACCGTAACGGTCAGGCCCACGGTGGTGCCGTAGTTGCCATTGCCGTTGATGTTGGCTGCGCTGCCGCTCTCAAACCAGGACGTGGTCTTGCCGCGCGTCACTGTGGCTTTCAGTGTCGGCAGGTGGCCGGCGCGCGCCGCATTGATGCTGTGCTCGGCCGATTGGACGGAGTACTGGCTGGCTTGGACGGTGGCATTGGATGCCAGCGCCGCCTTCACCCACTGGTCCGGATCGGCCGGTAAGGGCGGGGTCAGCGGGAGATCCTCGCGCAGCTTCTTCAACTCGCCTGCGGGCTTGCCGGTGATCTGGGTGAGCGCTTCCCTGGCATCGTTCAGCGTGTTCTGGGCGGCGATGGTCTGTGCCTTGGCCAGTTCATAGTTCGACTTGGCCTGGTAGACGTCGGTGACTGCCGACAGACCTACCTTGAATCGCTGATCCGCCTGCTCATAGGCCTCCTTGAAGGCGTCCTCGTTGGCCTTGGCGAAGATCAGCGCATCCTGGCTGGTCAGCACGCCGAAGTAGGCGGTGGTGACGCGCACATACAGATCCTGCAGCGCCGCCTCATAGGTTGCATCCTGGGCGGATGCCGTCGAACGGGCCGCCGACAGGTTGGCCCATTGGCTCAGATCAATGATCGATTGATCCAGCTGGGCGGAAAACACGCGCGAACGCTTGTGGTTGGAGCTACTAGCAAGAACGTTGTTCGTTGCTTCCGCGCCGGTAGGCTGTTGGTTGAGGGAGTAGGCGCCGTTGACCTGAGGCAGCATCAATGCGCGGGCCTGGGTGACACCTTCGCCGACGGCCAGGCGGGTGGCCTCTGCCTGCGACAGCACCGGGTCATTGGCGCGTGCTTCTCGGTATGCATCCAGCAAGTCCTCGCTGTGGCCGGCCAGCGGGAGCGCCGACAGGGCCAGGGCGAGGGTCAGAAGCTTCAAGCGCATGGGTTGCCTCATGTGTGGGAACGGGATCAGCGGATTCAGAAAACGAAGCGGCGCGGTGGCTCTGCGTGCTTCAGGTACGGCAGATCGGTCTCGAACAGAACTTCCTCACGGTAGCGGCCGTTACCTTCGTGGGTCAGCAGCAGCACATGCTGCACCGGCGACTCGCCACGCACGACCAGCAAGCGGCCGCCGGGTTTGAGCCACGAGAGGAAGCGCTGCGGAATCTGATACACCGCACCGGTTACCACCAGCGCGTCGAACAGGCCGGCGGGTTGCCATCCCGTGATGGCCTCGCCTACTTCCAGCTTCACATTGGCAACGCCCGCGTGAGCCAGACGTTCGGCAGCGGCATCGACGAAATCTGCATGGATGTCCACGCTGGTGACGCCGGCCGAGAGTTTGGCCAGGCAAGCGGTAAGGAAGCCCGAACCCGTGCCGATTTCCAGTACGTGGTCGGTGGGCGTCAATTCGAGTGCCTGCAGCACGCGGCCTTCGACCACCGGCTTCATCATCACTTCGCCATGGCCGAGTGGCAGGCAGAGATCGGCGAATGCCAGCTTGCGGTGCTCGGCAGCGACGAAATCCTCGCGGCGCACGCTGCTGAGCACGTCGAGCACGCGCCCATCGAGCACCTCCCAGGGGCGCACCTGGTTTTCCACCATGTTCTGTCGCGCCTGTTCGAAGTTCATCGCCATCGTGCGTACTTCCTAATTCGGATCGAAAAAAAGGCTAAAAAGGATAAGCGCTTAGCCGTGTTCCGACAATGTGCAAAGCCTGCGGCCTGGCCCAGTGGCTACGAAGTGCCGGAAGTCATCGCGCTTGCTTGACGGAAGTCATGTGTGGCGCGGTGTCCGCGGACACTATGCGCTTCGACGATGCCTGTGAGAGGTCACCTCAAGCATACCGGCTGGCAGTCGTGCGAGAGCATCTTGCACGGCTTCGTGCAAGGACGCGTCAAGGCGCTGGATGCGAGCCTCCAGCGAAGCCTTTCCGCGGCTGCGGGCGGCCACTGACAACCAGGCCAGCCAGCGCGCCAGGCGGCCGCGCTCGGTGGCATCGAGGCCACCCAGCGCCGCACGCACCACGAAAGCGCCCTGACGAGCGCCGGCCTCGCCGCGTTCAAGCCAGCTGGACAGCGAACGTTGGGCGTGGCGATATGCCTTGCTGAGGGAAAGTTCTGCGATAGTGGTGGACATAAGGTAAGCCGTGTATCGTGGCCATGGAAAATAACTAAACCGTCGCGTATACTAAACCGGCGTTATCCATTTGTGAAGCCAGTCCAAGAAGGTGTTGCCATGAGCACGATCCCGCAAACCAAGCCTCAGGGACCCGGTCGTCCCAAGGACATGGAAAAGCGTGCGGCGATCCTGGAAGCAGCCAAGGGCCTGTTCATCCGCAACGCCTTTGCCGGTACCAGCATGGATGCAGTGGCCGCCGAGGCGGGCGTGTCCAAACTCACGGTCTACAGCCATTTCGGTGACAAGGACAACCTGTTCCGCGAAGTCATCCGCGCACGGATCCAGGACCTGACGCCGGAAGACACCTACCAGTACGACTCGAGCGTGGATGTTCGCGAGACGCTGGAGCGCATCGCCTTGCACCATGTGAGGCTCGATTGCGACGTGCAGAACGTCGGCACCTTTCGCGCGATCCTCAGCGATTGCCGCCAGGGCAACCCCCGCTACGGCAAGCTGCTGTGGGAGGAAGGCCCGGACCGTACGCTCGGTTTGATGAAACGCCTGCTGCAACAAGCCGTTGACGCCGGCCAGCTGGACATCCCCAACGTGTCGCGCGCCGCTGGCCAGTTCATCTCCCTGATCAAGGGCGAGATGTTGCTCCGCCGCATGTTCGGCTGCGAGGAATGCGCGTTCTCCTACGCTGCCGAGCTGGAACAGACCGCCCGCGATGGCGTGGACATGTTCCTGCGCGCTTACCTGAAGCGCTGATTTCCCCCTCCTGCAACGTCGTTGCTGGCCGCTTGCGGCGGTCACCCTCGCGACAAACCCTGCTTCGTGCTCAAATAGCGCCTTGGAAGCGGGGGTGCCGGCAACAGTCGGCTGAGAGAGTCCCTTCGAACCTGATGCGGCTAGTACCGCTGTAGGGAGCTTCGCCGTACGACCCTCGTCGTGCGACTGGCGCCGTCGCTTCGTTGCTTGTTTGCGAATCCATTCGCAACAACCCGCACATCCGTGTGCGGACTCTTCAACAAAGCGAGTCCCTCCGCGGACGCTGCCCAGATACCGGACGAATGCCGATGAACGCTCTGCCCACTGACCTCGCGCGCGCCGCGCAGGAACTCTCCGAAGCCGTGACGCGCCCGATTCCGGGTTCGCGCAAGGTCCATGTGCAGGGCAGCCGTGCCGATCTGCGTGTGCCGCTGCGCGAAATCGAGCAGGCACAGACGCCGACGTTGTTTGGTGGCGAAGTGAACCCGCCCATCACCGTGTATGACACCTCGGGCCCGTATACCGACCCCGACTATCAGGTCGATCTCGCCTCCGGCCTGCCGCCGGTGCGTGCGGCCTGGATCGCCGAGCGCGGCGACACCGAGCAGCTCGGCGGTCTCAGCTCTGCCTTCGGTCGCCAGCGCGCCGCCGATGCCAAGCTCGATGCCTTCCGCTTCACCGGCATCCGCGCGCCGCATCGCGCCAAGGCCGGTGCCAACGTGACCCAGATGCATTACGCGCGCCGCGGCATCATCACGCCGGAGATGGAATACATCGCCATCCGCGAGAACCAGAAGATCGAGGCTCTGCACGGCAGTGCGCTGCTCAAGCAGCACCCCGGTCAGTCCTTCGGTGCCGCGCTGCCCAAGCTGATCACGCCGGAGTTCGTGCGTGACGAAGTGGCTCGTGGCCGCGCCATCATCCCGGCCAATATCAACCACCCGGAAAGCGAGCCGATGATCATCGGCCGCAACTTCCTCACCAAGATCAACGCGAATATCGGTAATTCGGCGGTGTCGTCGGGTATCGCCGAGGAAGTAGAGAAGCTGGTGTGGTCGATCCGTTGGGGCGCGGACAACGTGATGGATCTGTCCACCGGCAAGCACATCCACGAGACGCGCGAATGGATCATCCGCAACTCGCCGGTGCCGATCGGTACGGTGCCGATCTACCAGGCGCTGGAAAAAGTCGATGGCGTGGCCGAAAACCTCACCTGGGAAATCTACCGCGACACCCTGATTGAACAGGCCGAGCAGGGCGTGGATTACTTCACCATCCATGCCGGCGTGCTGCTGCGCTTCGTGCCGCTCACCGCCAAGCGCGTGACCGGCATCGTCTCGCGCGGTGGTTCGATCATGGCCAAGTGGTGCCTGGCGCATCACCGGGAAAACTTCCTCTACACGCATTTCGAAGACATCTGCGAGATCATGAAGGCGTACGACGTGTCCTTCAGTCTCGGCGACGGCCTGCGTCCGGGCTGCATTGCCGACGCGAACGATGCGGCGCAGTTCGGCGAGCTCGATACGCTCGGTGAGCTGACCCAGATCGCCTGGAAGCACGATGTGCAGGTGATGATCGAGGGCCCCGGCCACGTGCCGATGCATCTGATCCAGCACAACATGGACGAGCAGCTGCGGCTCTGCGGCGAAGCGCCGTTCTACACGCTGGGGCCGCTCACAACCGACATCGCGCCCGGCTACGACCACATTACCTCCGCCATTGGCGCGGCGATGATCGGCTGGTTCGGTACCGCCATGCTCTGCTACGTGACGCCGAAGGAGCACCTGGGCCTGCCGAACAAGCAGGACGTGCGCGACGGCATCATCGCCTACAAGATCGCCGCCCATGCGGCGGATCTGGCCAAGGGCCATCCGGGCGCGCAGGTGCGCGATAACGCATTGAGCAAGGCGCGTTTCGAATTCCGCTGGGACGACCAGTTCAATCTCGGTCTGGATCCGGAGAAGGCCAAGGAATTCCACGACGAGACGCTGCCGAAGGATGCGCACAAGAGCGCCCACTTCTGCTCGATGTGCGGTCCGAAGTTCTGCTCGATGAAGATCACCCAGGACGTGCGTGACTACGCGGCCGAGCACGGCACGGGCGAGATCGAGGCATTGGAAGAGGGCATGGCGGAGAAGTCGGCCGAATTCCTTGCCCAGGGTGCCGAGGTCTATCACAGGGCCTGATGCAATAACGGTCACCCGCTGAGACAAAAGCCGTGCGCACACGTGGCGCGCGGCTTTTTTTCACCTGCGTTTCGCGTGCGGCACCCTACGGTTTGGGCTATTGCCTAGCCAGCCCGACGGGAGATAAGCCATGGCGACCAAGCCATTCGTGACCGACATCGAAAACATTCGTCGACGCGCGCGCGAACACATCGACCAGGGCGCGATCACCGCTGGCTACAGTGCGGATCGCGAAACGGTGATCAAGCTGCTGAACGAGGCGTTGGCCACTGAGATCGTGTGCGTGCTGCGCTACAAATATCACTACTACATGGCCAAGGGCATTAACGCGAAAAGCGTGGCGGCGGAATTCCTGGAGCATGCCAACGAAGAGCAGGGCCACGCTGATCTCATTGCGCAGCGCATCACCCAGCTCGACGGTGCGCCAAACTTCTCGCCGGAAGGTTTGCTGAGCCGCAGCCATGCCGACTACGTCGAAGGTGACGACCTGGTCGACATGATCAAGGAAGACCTGGTGGCCGAGCGCATCGCCATCGACAGCTACCGCGAGATGGTCCAGTACCTGGGTACGGGGGATTCGACCACGCGGCGCATGATGGAAGGGATCCTCGCCATGGAAGAGGAGCATGCGGAGGATCTTGCGACGATGCTGGACGAGTTGGGCAAGAAGGGCGAGCCAGCCAAGCCGGGGCCGAACAAGAAGAAGTCAGGCAAGAGCTGAGGCCTTTGTCAGCCGCACCCGAGTTTTGGCGTTATAGACAGAACTGTCGCCTTCAGGAGTCGCCCATGTCGACGCCGGATACCGCTAGTCGAACCAGTCATACGCTGCTGCGTACCGTGTCGATTGCGCTGGCCATCGGCGTGCTGGTCGTGTGTGCGCTGATGTGGTGGTGGGTGACGGCGCCGGATATCTATGATCCGGTGGCGGCCGCGTCGAGCCGTGGCGCCTCGTACGCCCAGGCACTGGCCGCAGTGGCCCAGGCTTTGACCTAGCTCTCAGAGTCGCCTGGCGGGCACAAAAAAAATGCGCGCCGCCCGCAGGGCGACGCGCCTCGATGGAGGGTGCTCAGGCCTTCTTGTCAGCCTGGTAGCGATCGATGCCGGCCAGGATTTCGGCCTTGGCTTCGTTGGCGCCAACCCAGCCTTCGAGCTTGACCCACTTGCCCTTCTCGAGATCCTTGTAGTGCTCGAAGAAGTGGCCAATGCGCTCCAGCCAGTGGCCGGAGACCGCATCGATGTCCTTGATGTGAGCGTAACCGGCGAAGACTTTCTCCACCGGCACCACCACCAGCTTCTCGTCGCTGCCGGCCTCGTCCGTCATCTTGAGCATGCCGACCGGATGGCAGCGGATCACCGCGCCCGGCACCAGCGGCAGCGGCAGGATCACCAGCGCGTCCAGCGGATCGCCGTCGCCGCCCAGGGTGCCCGGCACATAGCCGTAGTTGCACGGATAGCGCATCGGCGTGGACAGGATGCGGTCGACGAAGATCGCGCCACTTTCCTTCTCCACCTCGTACTTGACGGGCTCGGCATCCTTGGGGATTTCGATGATGACGTTGATTTCGTCCGGTACCTTGCGGCCGGCGGAGACGAGGTGCAGACCCATGGGGTGTCCTTAGGCTTAGTCGAAAACAAAGACCCAAAAGGATACGGCAAAAGGTGGTGCATCGCAGCAGCCGGACGTGCCCGCGCCCCGCTTGAGTTCAGATTTGCCAACTCCTGAGGACCAGCCTCCGCCCGTCAGGGACGAAAAGGCCGCTCCCGCAGCCACTTGGTGGCGATCCATTTCTCGCCACGGGTGACCGGCAGGCCGGCATGCAGCGAGGCTTCCTCGCCCGTCTCATAGGCGAAATAGACTGCTGAGCCGCGCATGGCGGTGACGGTGAGTCCCAAGGCCGGGAAATGGGTGCCCCCATCGGCTTCCGGGGTATTGAGGTACATGATCACGCTGGCGATGCGCTGGCCGCCCTTCGCCGTGACTGCCTCGAAGCCGGGCTGGTCTGGGTCAAACCAGTCGTAGTGCGGCTCGTACGCCTGACCAGGCAGGTAGTGCAGGATCTGCAGTCCTTCGCCGTG
>DASXND010000144.1:0-2837 GCA_036495265.1 Dyella sp. | reverse complement strand
ATCGGCTGCGCGTTCCCGCAGAGCGAGGTCAAGGAGATCCAGATCTCCGGCCGTAACCTCGCCGAGGGTGTGCCGCGCATGTTCACCATCAACTCCAACGAAGTGCTGGAAGCGCTGCATGAGCCGCTGTCGGGCATCGTGGCAGCCGTGAAGTCCGCGCTGGAACAGACTCCGCCCGAGCTGTGCTCGGACGTGGCCGAGCGTGGCATCGTGTTGACCGGCGGTGGTGCCTTGTTGCGCGACCTCGATCGCCTGATCTCCGAGGAGACCGGCCTGCACGTGCAGGTGGCCGACGAGCCGCTGACTTGCGTGGCACGCGGTGGTGGCAAGGCGCTGGAGCTGATCGATCAGCACGGCAGCGACTTCTTCGCCGCCGAATAAGCTACCGACAGAGGGGAGGGGCTAGCCCATGGCGCTCGCGCGCGAGGAATCCTCGCCCCTGTTCGCCGGCACCGTTGCCGGCACGCTCAGGCTTATCTTCTATCTTGCGCTGGCCATGGTGCTGATGGTGCTCGACCATCGCAATGGCTGGATTTGGCGTTTGCGTTATGCCACCTCGGTCGTGGTCGAGCCGGTGTATCGCCTGGCCGGCCTGCCGGCTGCCGGCATGCGCACGATGAGCGTCGCTTTTGCCGATCGCAAGATGCTGACCGAACAGAACCAGCGCCTGCGCGAAGATCTGTTGCTGGCCAATGCCAAGCTCAATCGCATGGCCTCAGTGGCGCAGCAGAATCAACGACTCAAGGAACTGCTCGATACCCAGCACAGCCTGGAACTCAACGTGCAGCTGGCTCGCGTGATCGACGTGGATCTGGGCGCCAGCCGCCACCGCATGCTGCTCAACGCGGGCGCGCGTGACGGGGTGAAGTCAGGGCAGGTGGTGATCGATGCGCACGGCGTGATGGGCCAGGTGGTGGAAGTCATGCCGAGGACCTCGCTGGTGATGCTGGTAACCGACCCCGATCACGCGATTCCCGTGGTGATCGAGCGTACCGGCCTGCGTACCGTGGCCTATGGCCTGCGAGAGGGCGATTTGCTCAGCCTGCCGAATATTTCCATGGCGTCGGATGTGCATGCCGGCGACAAGCTGCTGACCTCAGGCCTGGGCGGGCGTTTCCCGCCGGGATTCCCGGTGGGCGAAATTCTTAGCGTCGACCAATCGCCGTCCGGCATGTTCCTGGAGGCGCGTGCGCGCCCCACCGCGGACCTGGATCGCAGTGAGGACGTGCTGTTGCTGCATGACCAGGCCGAACCCGCAGGCCCGCCCGAACCCGGCGCACCGGCGGGGCCGCCTGCAGACCTGGCACCGGTGACGCCCGCCGTCACCACGAGCAGCGCGCCGCCTCCGCGTTCCGCCGAGGCGCGCGTGTCGCCGGCTCCTGCGGCTAGCGCCGGGCCGGTGCAGCCATGAACAAGCAACGGATCAATCTGCTGTGGTTCGTCGGCACGCTGGTGTTTGCCTTGCTGTCGATGCTGATCCCGCTGCCCGCGCCATTGCAGCCGTTCAAGCCGTACTGGCCGGCGCTGTTCCTGCTCTATTGGTCGCTGGAATCCGCAGATCGCGTGAATCTTGGCCTGGCCTTCTGCATCGGCCTTGGCGCCGACCTGCTGGATGGCGTGCTGCTCGGCGAGCAGGCCATGCGCCTGTGTGCGCTGGTGTTCATCGCGCTGCGCTTCCGTTCGCGCCTGCGTTTCTTCCCCATGTGGCAGCAGACCTTGGCCGTGCTTGCCCTGCTGGTGAACGACCGCATCCTGCTGCTGATGGTGCGTACCTTTGCGGGTGAGGCGCTGCCGCCGGCCACGTGGTGGATTTCGCCATTTGTCGGTGCGGCGCTGTGGCCGTTCCTGTTCCTGCTCATGGACGACCTGCGCATGCGCTTGCGCATCCAGTAGCGGCCATGGCCTTGAAACGACGCTCCATCAAGGATACCCGCGGTGAGCGCACGCTGTTCCAGCGGCGCGCGCTGGCGGGGTTTGCCTTGATTCTGCTCGGTCTGTGCACCCTGATCGTGCGCTATCACTACCTGCAGGTGCACCGTCATGATGAGTTTGCCCTGCGCTCGGAGAACAATCGGGTCAAGCCACGCGCGATTCCGCCGGCACGCGGCCTGATCTTCGATCGCAATGGCGTGCTGCTGGCCGATAACGTGCCGGCCTTCCGCCTGGAAGTCGTGCCCGAGCAGGTGTCCGACATGAAGGCGATGTTGGCGCAGATCGGCGACGTGGTGCCGCTCGGCGACGACGACATCGACACATTCAAGAAGCAGCTCAGGCAGAACCGCCGCTTTGACAGCGTGCCGCTCAAGATGCACCTGACCGAGGACGATATCGCGCGTTTCGCCATCAATCGCTGGCGATTCCCGGGCGTGGACGTCGTGCCCTACCTGACGCGCCGTTATCCCTACGGTGCCTTGTTCGCGCACGTTGTCGGTTATGTCGGCCGTATTGACGCGGACGACGTGAACCGGCTCGACCCGGACCGCTACAAGGGCACCAGTCATGTGGGCCGCAGCGGCCTGGAACGTTCGTACGAGGACATGCTGCACGGCACGCCGGGCTATGAACTGGTCGAGGTGAATGCGGACGGACGCACCCAGCGCGTGCTGGAAACGCATCCGCCGACTCCCGGCAAGAACCTGTATCTCAGCATCGACGTGCGCGTGCAAAAGGCCGCGACCGATGCGTTCGCGGACAGGCCGGGTGCGGCCGTGGCCATCGATCCGCGCAATGGCCAGGTGCTGGCGATGGTCAGCGTGCCGAGCTTCGACCCGAACCTGTTCGTCAACGGCATTGGCCGCGCCGACTACACCGGCTACATGACGGCGGAAGACAAGCCG
>DASXND010000143.1:0-6032 GCA_036495265.1 Dyella sp. | reverse complement strand
GTCATGGTGTCGCGAATCGCATTGCGCATCGTGTTGCCCTTGTCCACCATGCCCAGGTGATCGAGCATGTCGGCCGCCGCCAGCAATAGCGCGCACGGATTGGCAATGCCCTTGCCTGCGATGTCCGGAGCCGAACCGTGCACAGCTTCGAAAATGGCAGCCTCGGCGCCGATGTTGTCGCCCGGGGCAAGCCCGAGGCCACCGACCAGACCGGCACACAGGTCCGACAGGATGTCGCCGAACAGGTTGGTGGTCACGATGACGTCGAACTGCTCCGGCTTCATCACCAGCTGCATGCAGGCGTTGTCCACGATCATCTCGTTGAACTCGATCTGCGGGTATTCCTTGGCGATCTCGCGAGCGACGTTGAGGAACAGGCCCGAGGCGGTCTTGATGATGTTGGCCTTGTGCACCGCCGTCACCTTCTTGCGACCCTTCTTCACGGCCAGTTCGAACGCGTAGCGCACGATGCGGCTGCTGCCCTTGCGGGTGTTGCGAATCATCGAGATCGCCGTCTCGCCATCCTCGGACAGCGTCTGGCCTTCGGACAGATAGGCGCCCTCGGTGTTTTCGCGCACCGTGATGATGTCGACGTTCTCGAAGCGCGCCTTGGTACCCGGGAAACTGATCGCCGGACGCACATTGGCATACAGGTCGAAATGACGACGCAGGGTGACGTTGATGGAGGTGAAACCACCACCGACCGGCGTCGTCAACGGGCCTTTCAGCGCCACCTTGTGCGTGGCGATGGAGTCCAGCGTCGACTGCGGCAGGAGGTCACCGTGCTTCTCCAGCGCGACCATGCCGGCCTCGACGAACTCGTAGGACAGACCGCAGTCCAGTGCGTCGAGCACGCGCAGCGTAGCGTTCATGATTTCGGGGCCGATGCCGTCGCCCGGAATCACGGCAATGGTCTTGCTCATGGGGACACTCCTTGAAAAAAGAATCGAGCCACCCTGCAGCGGGGGCTTACAGGATGATAAATCCTGTCAATTATCGCCCATGGCATGCATCGCGGCCAGTGCAAAACAGCTCGCCGCCGTTGCAAATCCTCGCATGCTGCATTGCATAAACTCGTACGCGTCAAGGTGGCGACAAGGAGTAGTCGCCATCCTGGCCCGTTGCTCAGGCGTGACTGGCGCAGTCCGCCGCCGTCTCCGTGGCATCACCCGACTCGAGCTGGTCGAGGAAATCCACCGCACGCCGCAGATGCGGGATGACGATCGAGCCGCCCACCACCAGGCCCACGCTAAAGGTCTCGAAGAACTCTTCACGGGTGACGCCCACTTCCTTGCATTGCGCCACGTGATAGCTGATGCAGTCGTCGCAACGCAGCACCATCGATGCCACCAGACCCAGCAATTCCTTGGTCTTCACGTCCAGCGCACCGGGCTTGTAGGTCTGCGTATCCAGCGCAAAGAAGCGCCGCACTACCTGGTTGTCCTCCGACAGGATGCGCTCGTTCATGCGATGACGGAACGCCGTGAACTCGGCAACTCGGTCCTTGCTGCCCTGCTCGTCGGTAGGCTTGCTCATGCGGTAGTCCCCAGCAACTCGGCCAGCTTTCCGCTGCGATCGGCGGCAACCAGATCGTCAAAGCCGCCCACGTGCTGGTCGTTGATGAAGATCTGCGGAACCGTACGACGGCCACCGCTGCGCGCCAGCATCAAGTCCCGCTGGCCCGGGTCGATGTCGATGCGCACTTCGCTCCACTCCAGCCCCTTGGACTTGAGCAGGTTCTTGGCAGAGACGCAGTAGGGGCAGACAGCGGATGAATAGATCTCGATCTTGGACACAGGGCACTCCGGAACCGAAAAATACGGCTGTTCCAAGATGGGGATATCCCGCCCTGGAAACAAGTTAAGGGAACACTGAACCGACGCCATAAGTGACGGTCACAAGTGATATTGTCGCTGACCTATGCGCATGTCACCACGTAGCCCAAATGCCTCTTCAGCCACGCGACAGAGTCCACGCCTGGACCCGCCGGTAGCCGGGCTTGAAAAGCGCAGGAAAATGCGTGGCGACGCCCGCTCGGGCGGCCCCATGGCCATGGGTAGGCTGCCGCTCTCGCGCTTGCTTACGGCGCTGCTCTGTGCCGGCCTGACGCTCAGCGCCAGCGCCCAGGACAAGGATGTGCGCCTGCCTGATCTGGGCAGTTCGGCGAACGCCCTGATCTCACCGCAGGAAGCGCAGGAGTACGGCGCCTCCATGTTGCGGCAAATGCGCGCGCTCGACATGATCGTGGACGACCCCATGCTGGACGATTACATCAACGACCTGGGTTATCGCCTGGTCGCCGGCAGCGAGAAGCCCAAGGACCACTTCGCCTTCGCCATCGCCAAGGATCCGGTCATCAACGCCTTTGCGGCGCCAGGTGGCTATATCGTGGTCAATTCCGGCCTGGTCATCATCACCGACAGCGAAAGCGAGCTGGCCGGCGTCATGGCCCATGAAATCGGGCATATCACGCAAAACCATCTGCAGCGAGCGTTCGAGGCTTCCAAGAAGGACACGCCCTTGATGGCGCTGGTCCTGCTCGGCGCCATCGTGGCAGGTGCCGGCGCAGGTGCTGGCGACGCTGCCGGTGCCATCATGATGGGCGGCCAGGGCCTGCTGATGCAGCGCCAGATCAATTTCACCCGCAAGGATGAAACCGAAGCCGATCGCGCCGGCATCCAGACGCTCGCCAACGCCGGCTACGACCCCAACGCCATGGCCTCGTTCTTCGGGCGCATGGAGGACACCATGCGGGTAGGCTCGGGCGGCGACCTGGGCGATGTGCCCTCCTTCCTGCAGGACCATCCGGTAAACCAATCGCGCATCAGCGACGCCAAGGCCCGTGCCGGCGCACTGATCGCCCAGCAGAAGCAACGGCCATCGGGTTCCACCCTGGACAAGACCCAGTGGGAGAAAAGCACGGCCCCGATCCTCTACGTGAAGGATCCCACCACCCTTTCCAGCGGCGTCCACCAACGGGATCTGGATACCTACCTGCTGATGCGCGAGCGCGTGCGCGTGCTGTCAGGCGATGCGTTGCAGCTGTCCACCTACTACGCCTCGAACCTGCAGACGCATCGCGACTTCAACACGCCATCGAACCACTACGGCTACGCCCTGTCGCTCATTCGCAGCAATCGCGGCGCCAAGGCCATGGATGAGCTGCAGCCGCTGCTGACCGCCCATCCGGATAACCAAGTCCTGCGCCTGGCCATGGCCGACGCCAAGAACCAGGCTGGCCGCCGGGCCGACGCGCTGTCGCTCTATGCGGAGCTGAACACGCAGTCGCCCCGCAATCGCGCCATTGCCATGAGTTACGCCAAGGCCCTCACCGAGGGCGGCAGCCAGGACGAGGCGAAGCAGGCGGCCACCATGTTGCTGCCCATGCTGGACAACAGCGAGGAACCCGAACTCTACCGCACGTTTGCCCGGGCCAGCGACAAGGCCGGCGACTCCATCCGCGCCGGCGAAGCGTTTGCCGACGCCTCCTACCTGTCCGGGCGGCCGTTTGACGCCATGGAGCAGCTGAAGCGCATGCTGCAGCGTCCGGATCTGGACTACTATGCCCGAGCCCGCATCCAGGCCCGCATCAGCGAGCTGACGCCCTTGGTCATGGAGTTGCGCAAGCGACGGGTGCAGACTGACGACAACCCGGATGGCCGCAGCCAGCAGCCCCTGCAGAACGGTGCGGCCTGCCAGGGACGACTCTGTTTCACCGCCAACGAAGCCGGCCGCTAGCTCCCTAAATGACCTGGAGACGACACCGTCACGTTGTGACTGTGTGAAATGTCATCGGGGCGTAACATAATACCGCTGCAATAATTGCGTCATAGGCCATTCCAAGCGGACTCACGTGCATAAACGCATCTTGATCGTCGAAGACGAAGCTTCGATCCGCGACATGGTCGCCTTTGCATTACGCAAAGCTGGCATGGACGCTATTCACGCCGCTGATGCACGAGCGGCTCAACTGGCCATCGCCGAACAGGTGCCGGATCTCATCCTGCTCGACTGGATGTTGCCGGGTACCAGCGGTCTGGATCTGGCTCGTCGCCTGCGCAAGGAGGAGCTGAGTCGGGAAATCCCGATCATCATGCTCACCGCGCGCGGCGAGGAAATGGATCGCGTCAACGGCCTGGAGGCCGGTGTCGACGACTACGTGATCAAGCCGTTCTCCACCCGCGAGCTGGTCGCGCGCATCAAGGCAGTGCTGCGCCGCAGCCAGGGCGATGATGGCTCCGGCATGGTGGAACTCGGCGGCCTGCGTATCGACGGCCCAGCGCACCGCGTGTTCGCCGGTGACGAACCGGTAACCATCGGGCCCACCGAATATCGCCTGCTGTACTTCTTCATGACCCATCCGGAGCGCGTTTATTCGCGTGCGCAGCTGCTCGACCATGTTTGGGGCGGCAGCGTATACGTGGAGGAACGCACGGTGGACGTACACATCCGTCGTCTGCGCAAAACGCTTGAACCATGGAAGCTCGACAACATGGTGCAAACGGTGCGGGGCGCAGGTTATCGCTTCTCCGCCAGCGTTTGACGCGCCCGCGTCCCTTGCGGGCGCGCTGGCTTTTGCCGATGCTGGGTAACCGCCAGCAGGCACATCCGCACTAGGCGCCCCATGCCAAAGCTCTTCGACCGCTCCTTGACCTTGCCGGCCGCACTTGCGGCCGGCTTGCTCGCGGGCGCTGGTGCCGGCTGGCTTGCAGGAGGCCATGTAGCGACCGGCGTGGCCTTGGTCGCGATCGCGGAAATCGTCTTTCTACTGACCCGAATCCGTCATCAAGCACAGCACATGATGACGACAAGCTCCACGGTGACTTCTCTCCAACATGACCGCTTCATGACGCGCTCCCGCCGCATTGCCTCCAGTTTGCGCGATCTGCGCAGCGCCGCCGGCAGCCTGCCGGATGCGGTCGTCCTGCTCGATAACGAGCAGCATGTCCGATGGTTCAATCACGCTGCCGAAGAACTGCTCGGCCTGCGTCGCCCGCAGGATCGCGGCGCGCATCTGCAACAGCGCCTGAGCACGACCGAGCTTGCCAGCTGGCTGCAGGATGGTGCACGCGAGCCACTCAACGACGTCGCGGCGCCTGGCCATCCGAACCGGCACATCAACGTGACCCTGCTGCCGTTTGGTCGCCGCCAACATTTGCTCCTGGCTCGCGACATCAGCCACCTCACGCGGCTGGAGCAGATTCGCCGCGACTTCGTCGCCAACGTATCCCACGAACTGCGTACGCCGCTCACGGTGATCCACGGCTATCTCGAACTGATTGATCCGGAAGATGTGCCGGAGCTCGCACCCGTACTCAACGAAATGCGCGCGCAATCCAAGCGCATGGGGCAGATCGTCGAAGACCTGCTCACGCTGTCCCGCCTGGAAACCCAGGAGCACGTGCAGGACGAGCGCGTACCGATGTCGCCGCTGCTGGCCACCTTGCGCAAGGAAGCCGAAGCGCTCAGCCAGGGTCGCCATCAGATCACGCTCGAAAGCACCGCCGAGGTCGATCTGCTGGGTTCGCCCAAGGATCTGCACAGCGCCCTTTCCAACCTGGTCAGCAACGCGGTGCGCTACACGCCGACCGGCGGCCGCATCATGATTCGCTGGCGGCGTACGGCGGATGGCGCGGTGTATTCCGTCACCGACACCGGCTACGGCATTCCCGCCTCGCACCTGGCGCGTCTCACCGAGCGTTTCTATCGGGTGTCCTCCAGCCGCTCGCGCGAAAGCGGCGGTACGGGCCTGGGCTTGTCGATCGTCAAGCACGTGCTGAACCTGCATCAGGCTCGGCTGGACATCCAGAGCGAGCCAGGCCAGGGCTCCACCTTCTCCTGCTGGTTCAACAACGAGCGCCTGCTCGCACCGGGCGAGCCGGAGTGATTGCGGTCCGGCGACAGGGTCGCGGCTGAACGCTCATCACACTACGCGGCAGTGCGCCATGTACTAAGTCGCCGCTTGGGCCAGAATGGGGCGATGCGCCGCAAACCTGCCACCACCTTGCCTGTCCCCGATCGTGCCCCTCCTG
>DASXND010000142.1:0-3858 GCA_036495265.1 Dyella sp. | reverse complement strand
TGCACGTACCCACGAGTCCCTCGCCATGAAGAAGTCCGACATCGCCGCGCTGCTGCTACTGGGTGCCATCTGGGGCGCGTCGTTCCTGTTTATGCGCATGGGTGCCGACCAGTTCGGCGGCATGGCGCTGGCGGGCATGCGCGCCATCGGCGCGGCGGTGTGCTCGCTGCCGCTGCTGCTGTCGCGCCGGCGACTGGCCGAGATGCGCACGCATTGGCGCCCGATCGCCATTGTGGGCCTGGCCAATTCCGCGTTGCCGTTCGTGCTGTTCTCCTACGCCGCGCAAAGCCTTCCGGCCGGCGTCTCGGCGATTTCCGATGCCATCGCGCCCCTGCTGGTGGCCGCCTCCGGCTGGATGTGGCTGGGCGAGCGGCTCGACGCCACCCGCGCCAGCGGGCTGGTGATCGGCTTGACCGGCGTGGTGTGGCTGGTCGCCGGCACGGTCGGCTTCGGCCACGGCGGCGGGGCGACGGGCTGGGCGATGGCGGCTTGTGTCGGCGCCAATGTCTGCTACACCTTCGGCGCCCATTACAGCCAGCGACGCCTGCGCGGCGTGGCCCCGCTATCCGTAGCGACGGGTAGCCAGGTGGCCGCGGCCGTGTTGTTGCTGCCCTTCACCGTCTGGCTGTGGCCGGCGAAGATGCCGGGCGTGCAGGCCTGGCTAGCCATGTTCGGTCTCGCTGCCGCCTGCACCTCGATCGCCTATGTCTTGTTCTACCGACTGATGTCACGCATTGGCGCCACCAAGTCCATGGCCGTGCTGTACCTGATTCCGGTGTTCGGCGTGCTGTGGGGGCTGGTCTTCCTGCACGAGCCGGTGACCCCGGCCATGGCCGGCGGCTGCACCATCATCCTGCTCGGTGTGGCGTTGACCACCGGCCTGGTGCGATTGCGCCCCTTCGCAACCAAGGTCGCCGCCATGGAAGAGGCCTGAACAATCGCTTCCGGCTGGCTGAGCGATAATCCTTCTTCGCCTGCGCTCCGGCGCAGGCTCTTCCTCGCTGGAGCTGCAATGCGTCCGATCCGCCCAGGCCAAGTGGCCGCTCGATTCTCTGCCCTGCTTTGTCTGTGGTTCGCCCTCTGCCTGAGCGCCCTGCCTGCCTTCGCGCAGGACGACACCGATGGCCTGCTGGCAGTGACCGAGGCGTACAAGCTCAGCGCCGACACCTCGACGCCGGGTGTGGTGAAGCTGCACTGGATCATCGCGCCCGACTATTACCTCTACCGCGGCCGCATGAAGTTCAAGGGCGGCGATGGGGTAAGCCTGGGCGAAGCGCAGCTGCCCGATGGCGAGAAGCACCACGACGAGTACCTGGGCGATGTGGAGACGTATCACCACAGCATCGACGCCAGCATTCCCTACACGCTGGCAGCCGGCACCCCCCGACTCAAGCTGAGCGTGCAGTACCAGGGCTGCCACGAGGTCGATCCAAAGATCTGTTACCCGCCCAACACCGAGCATCTGGATCTGGCGTTGCCGGCGGGCCCGGTCGCCTCCACCGGCACGGGCAACGCCTTCGGCGCCGCGCTGGGCAAGCTGGGCGCTGGCAGCAAGACCGCCCTCGCAGGCATGGACAGCGCTCCGCTGCCTGCCGAGCAGGCTTTCCAGTTCGCGGCCTTGGCCAAGGACCGCCAGCACCTGCTGCTGCGCTGGACCATGCCCAAGGGTTATTACCTGTATCGCGACCAGACCACCTTGCACCTGAAGGATGCCGACGGCCTGACCCTGGCCAAGCCGGAGTGGCCGGCCGGCGTGATGCATGACGACCCGCATTTCGGCCAGACCACGGTCTACTTCGACCAGGTCGAACTGCCGGTGACCATTCAAGGCGACACCTCGGGCCACCAGACGCTGGCGCTGGAAGCGAGTTTCCAGGGCTGCCAGGACGGTGGCCTGTGCTATCCGATGATGACCCGCGCGCTGAGCATCGACCTGGGCAGCGCAACACCGACCAGCGGCATGGCCGCTGAGCCGGCGCCGGAGATGCCGCCGGCCAGCGTCACGGCCCCGGCCCTCGAAGTTAGCCTGCTTAGCGCCTTGCTGCTCGCCCTGGGCGGCGGCCTGGTGCTGAACCTGATGCCTTGCGTGTTGCCGGTGCTGTCGATCAAGGCCGTCGGCCTGCTGGAAAGTGGCGAGAACCCGGCCCGCAGACGCAAACATGCGCTCTTCTATACGGCAGGCGTGCTGTGCAGTTTCATGCTGATCGGCATTGGCATCGTCAGCTTGCGTTCGGCCGGACATGCACTGGGCTGGGGTGCGCAGCTGCAGCAACCGCTGGTCGTGGGTGTGCTGGCCTGCGTGATGCTGGCGGTCGGGTTGTCGATGTCGGGCGTGGTCCAGTTCGGCACTTCGCTGGGCAATGTAGGCAACTCGCTGGCGACTCGCTCGGGTCCTGCCGGTGATTTCTTCACCGGCGTACTCGCGGTGGCGGTGGCCAGCCCTTGCACGGCGCCGCTGATGGGCACGGCGCTGGCCTACGCGTTCGCTGCGCCGATGCTCAACGCGCTGCTGGTGTTCTTCACCCTGGGTGTGGGTCTGGCCCTGCCTTTCCTGCTGATCGGCTTCGTACCTGCGCTGGCCCGGCTGCTGCCGCGTCCGGGCGCCTGGATGGAAACGCTCAAGCAGGTGCTGGCCTTCCCGATGTATCTCACGGCCGTGTGGCTGGTGTGGGTGCTGGCGCACCAGCGCGGTGCGGATGCGGTGGGCCTGGTGCTGGTGGCCGCCGTGCTACTGGCGATGACCTTGTGGTGGTTCGAGCGCAGCCGCTCGCGTGGCGGGGTCTCGCGAGCGCTGGTCGCGCTGCTGGCCTTGGCCACCCTGGTGCCGCTGTATTACCTGGCCCATGTGCCCGCCCCGACAGCCGCCGCGGTGGCCGAGGACGGCGTGGTGGCCTACACGCCCGAGAAGCTGGCCGAGCTGCGCAAGGCCGGCACGCCGGTGTTCGTGGACATGACCGCCGACTGGTGCGTGACCTGCAAGGCCAATGAGCACGCCGTGCTCGATACGGACGGCTTCCGCGACCTGCTCAAGCGCACCGGCGCGGTTTATATGAAGGGTGACTGGACCGACGTGAACCCGACCATTGCCGCCTTCCTGCAGCAGTACCACTCGCCGGGCGTACCTCTATATGTGGTGTTCCCGAAAGACGGCGGCGACGGCAAGAAGCTGCCCACCGTGCTGACTTCTTCCCTGGTCGAATCCGCCCTGACCAGGGCGGCGGGCACGCCGGTCGCCGCCACCCCATGATGTTGAGTCGCAGCAACTGGACCATCCTGGGCCTGGCTGTGCTGGTCGCCGCGGCGGGCGGCTGGATGCAGCACGCCAGCCAGCGCGCCAGGGTGCCGGCAGGGGTAAACGTCGCCGAAAAGGGCGATATCGCGCCCGACCTTGTCCTGACGGATCTGGACGGCAAGCCGCATCGCCTGTCCGAGTACCGCGGTCGCCGAGTGCTGCTCAACTTCTGGGCGACCTGGTGCGGCCCCTGCCTGCAGGAGATGCCAGCCCTGGTCAAAGCCCAGGCGAACGTCGGCGAAAAGGGAGCCATCGTCGTCGGCATTGCGATGGACGATCCGGAACGCGTGCGCGCCTTCCTGGCCGGGCATCCGTTGAATTATCCGGTGCTGCTGGGCCGGATTGACAGCCCCAGCACGTCGCTTCTGCTGGGCAACGTCGGCGAATTGCTGCCTTACAGCGTGCTACTGGACGAGAGCGGTCGTGTGCTGGCCAGCCGCCGGGGCGCCCTGGAAATGTCGCAGTTGCAGCAATGGCTGAAGCCAGCCGCGCTATGACGCGGTTTCATCTGACCATACGTCCGCGCACGGCTTAACGTTAACTTCTCCTTCAAACATCGCCGAACA
>DASXND010000141.1:0-15633 GCA_036495265.1 Dyella sp. | reverse complement strand
ATCGCCGGGCACGCCACCGTCAGCTTACGGCCGTGTCGTAGACCAGCGGCTGCGACGCTCGCGAGCGTCGATAACTGGCGACGACGTTGCCTTGTTGGATGAGCTGGCCGATGGTGTAGCCGGTAATGCGCGCGATATCGCGTACCGGACTGAAGTGGCTGACGCGGAACTCGCGGTGATAGCGCGACGCGATCGGCACGGATACGACGCCCAGGTTCTTCATGCGCGAAGCCGCGATCAGAATGGCGGCCTCGAACACGAAGTTCTCGGCCGGCAGGTCCACCAGATCGAGCGCCGCGCGTGGGTACCATCGTTGCCCACTCTGGGTATCGGCCACGGGTTGTGCACAGGCCCAGGAAATAGCCCAGTCGGCGACCGCGTTGGCGCGACGGCGACCCTTGGGTTGCTGTTCGCGATCGATCAGGCGTGCACCGATCACGATGTGGTCGGGATAGCGTTTTGCGGCAGCTGCGATGCGCGGGATGTCGCTTGCCAGATGCTGCCCGTCGCCATCCATGGTGATCACGGCATCGAAACCCTGGCGCAGGGCTTCACGGAAACCGGTCCGCAGCGCCTCGCCTTTGCCGCGACGCTGCGGATGACTCAGCAAGGTGACGGGCAGCGCGGCCACGATTTGCGCTGTGCGATCGTCCGAGCCATCGTCGACGACGATGACCGGCACATTGAGGGCTAGCGCCGATTCGACCACGCCTTCGATCGCCGCTTCCTCATTGAGGCAGGGGATCAACACGCACCAGCGGGCGTCGGATGTATTCAAGCAACCTTCTCCAGGGTAATTCGCAGGGCCAGGGTCGCCGCCGCGGCGAGGGTACAGTGTCCCTCGCCACATGCAAGATTTTGTAACAGTGGCCACGCCGATACGGCGGTGGGGTTGGATTCGTACCAGGCACCGGAGGGCGGGCCCGGGTGCAAGGCCAGGCCCGCATGAGGTTCAAGCGTGAGCATGAGCTTGCCGAGGCTGCGCAGGCCCTGCTCCGGCGACAGCACGAGCGCGCAGCCAAAGCTGCTGCGTGAGCCGCTCATTTCTCCCACCGGGCCGCTACCTGCGATGTCGCTGCAGACCAGCAGCACCGGGCGCTGTTCCGCCTGACTCAAGCTGGCCGCCTCCAGCAAGCCGGCGCCGAAACTGGCGGGGCCCGCGCTGATGGCGCTGGATGCGGCGTGACAACCGGTCGCCATGGTCCAGTAACCCGCCGGCGCGTTGTGGACCGAATTGTGGAAGCGTGTCGGCGAGAGTTCCGCGGGCGCCCGGGCGAGCGTGGCGCACATGTAGTCGGAAATCAGCTGGTCGCCATAGGCGGAGCTGAACACGCACAGCAATTCGCTGGCCGAGCGCTCGCTCATGGCGACGGCTTGCCCAGCCACTTCGATGGCCAGCAGGACGCTTTCTGGCGCACGGCGCCGCTCGTTGGCGGGCAGGAAGGTGGCCGGCGGACGTGCGCTGGGTGGCGTCACCGCGTCGCCCTGTTCCTGCGCCTGCAGCGCGGCGAAATCCCCCAGGGTCGTCGACCACAGGCCGATACCTTCGACAAACACAGGCAAGGTGTTCATGCCGGCGCCCTGCCAAAAGCCAGGCAGGCGTTGTTGCCGCCGAAGCCGAAGGAGTTGCTCAGCGCCACCTCGACAGGCCGCCGCTCGTTTTCCAGCGCGAGCTGCGGACCGCAAGCGGCGTCCGGCGTCGTGCAACCGAGGCTGCCCGGAACCAGGCCGTGTTGAATCGCCAATAGCGCGAATGCGGCTTCGAGGATGCCCGCGGCACCTAGCGTGTGGCCGGTGTAGCCCTTGGTCGAACTGGCCCGGGTGGACGCCGGAAAGGTACGCGCAACCAGGGCGGCTTCCACTTCATCGTTCTTGAGGCTGGCTGTGCCGTGCAGGTTGATGTAGTGGACCTGGTCGGCGCGCAGGCCGGCGCGCTCGAGGGCGTCGCGCAAGGCGAGTTCGGCCCCCAGCCCTTCCGGGTGGGGCGTCGACATGTGGTGGGCATCGCTGGACTCGCCGTAGCCGAGCAGGCGCAGCGCGCGCGGTGCGGCGTCGATGCGCTCGAGCAGGGCGAAGCCGGCCGCCTCACCGACGGAAATACCGCGGCGCGCCTGGTCGAACGGCCGGCACGGCTCCGGCGACACCAGCTCCAGCGCGTTGAAGCCGAACAGCACGCTGTCGCAGAGCGTGTCGACGCCACCGACGACGACGGCATCCACCAGGCCCAGCCGGATCAATCGTTCGGCATTCGCAAACACCTTGGCGCTGGACGAGCACGCGGTGGAGACGGTGAGGCAAGGGCCTTCCAGGCCGAGCGCCTCGGCCACGAAGCCTGCCAGCGAGTGCGGGGAATGGATCAGCGGGCGCCGTAGGTCCGCCGGTATGTGGCCTTGCGCATCGAGGCGGCGATAAGCCTCCTCGGTGGCGCCCATGCCTGCCGTGGACGTGGCCAGGACCAGGGCGACGCGTGCGGCGCCGTAGCGTTGGCGTGCGTCCAGGGCGCGTTCCAGGAAATGATCCTGATGCAGGCCAAGCCAGGCGAGCCGGTTGTTGCGGCATTCCCATACGGCATGCGCGGCCGGCAACTGCGCCTCTTCCACGCCATCGACGCGGCCTATCCAGCAGGCCAGCGGTGCACTGCTGAAATCGTTGGGGCGGAGTCCGCCGCGCGAGGCGGCAAGGGCGGCAAGGTGGCTTTCGAGACCATGGCCAAGCGCCGAAGTGGCCGTAAAGGCACTGACGGCCAGGGGTTGAATCGGTACAGACATCGCGGGAGCCTAACCAGCGATCGTCGTATTTCCTAGTCCGGACGAACCACGGTCGAGCCGGCATTCATCTTTGTGCACGGACGTGATTGCGTCCCCATCGCCATCTGCGCACACTCGGGTACCGAGTTTGCCGTTGCTGCTGCCCTGCCTGTGCCGCCCATCATCGCCCCCCTCAAGCGTGGCCCCTGGCGCTATCTCAGTGATCGGGACGTGCTGCATGCCGCGGCGGTGACCCTCGTCGCACTGGCGCTGAGCCTGGGGCTGGTCTGGCTCGGCTATCTCATTCATGTATGGCGCGTGGCAGTGCGCAGCCCGTTGACCCTGCCGCGACCGATGACCGTGCTGGTGTTTGGCCGCTGCTTGGTGCACGACCAGCCCGAGCCGGATTACCAACAGCGCCTGTCGCGCGCGCTGGCGTTGATGCGAGCCAATCGGACCGACCATGTGCTGTTGCTGGGCGGTCGCAGTGGGGGGCGCGTCAGCGAAGCCGCTGCCGGACGAGCCTGGCTGCTTGAGCACGAGCTTCCCGCCGGCGTGACCCTGCAGCTGGAACAGGCGTCGGTCGATTCGCTGGAGAATCTACGCCACGCGCGCAGCCTGCTGCAGCAAGACGGCCCCTTGATGCAGTTGCTGCCGCCGGTGGCCCTGGTCACCAGTCGCTATCACCTCGCCCGCTGTCAGCTGCTGGCGCGGCGGCTCGGCTTCGATTGCGTGCCAGTCGCGGCCGAACCGGCGCTGGTGCTCAGTCGCCGCTACCTGGTCAGGCTGCTCACCGAATCGGGTTACCTGATGTGGATCGACCTCGGTGCGCGCTGGGCGAACTTGATCGGCCATCGCCGTATCGTCGAGCGACTCAGCTAAAGCCAACGCATCGGGCAGAAAACTCGCGCGACGCCAGGCCGCATCGGCCGTCATGCCTGAGCTTGTTAAGCTTGCCGGGTTCACACGACCACGGGTCCACCGATGAGCCAACAAGCCGATCTCGCCGAAACCTTCCTGCGCGACCTGCAGGACCGCATCTGCGCGGCCATCGAGCAACTGGACGGCCAGGCCTGTTTCGAGGAGGACGCATGGACCCGCCCCGCGGGCGGCGGCGGACGCACGCGTGTGCTGCGCGATGGCGCGATCTTCGAACAGGCTGGCGTGAATTTCTCCCGCGTCTACGGCCATCAGTTGCCGCCCAGCGCCACCGCGCACCGGCCCGACCTGGCCGGCGGCAGCTTTGTCGCCACTGGCGTGTCGCTGGTGCTGCATCCGCGCAATCCGCACCTGCCCACCACGCATGCCAACGTGCGCTATTTCGAAGCGAGCAAGGAGGGCGTGGAGCCGGTGTGGTGGTTCGGTGGCGGCTTCGATCTCACGCCGTTCTATCCGCACGACGAGGACGTGGTGCACTGGCATAGGGTAGCGCGCGACCTGTGCCAGCCGTATGGCGGGGATGTCTATCCGCGCTACAAGAAGTGGTGCGACGAATACTTCTATCTCAAGCACCGCGACGAGACGCGCGGCGTCGGCGGGCTGTTCTACGATGATCTCAACGAAGGCGGGTTCGAGCGCTGTTTCGCCTTTACGCGCGATGTCGGCCAGGGCTTTCTCGACGCCTACCTGCCGATCGTCGAGCGCCGCAAGGACACGCCATATGGCGAGCGCGAGCGCGAGTTCCAGCTCTATCGACGCGGCCGCTACGTGGAATTCAATCTCGTCTACGACCGCGGCACGCTGTTCGGGCTGCAATCGGGCGGCCGCACCGAATCGATCCTGATGAGCCTGCCGCCGCGCGTGCGCTTCGAATACGCCTATGAACCCGAGGCCGGCTCGCCGGAAGCGCGGCTCGGTGATTACCTGAAGCCGCGCGACTGGGTTTGAACCGCTGTCCCTCCTGGTTCGTTATCCCAGCTCTCGCTGGGATGACGAATCAAAAATCCTCGTTCAGTTCGCTGGCGGCGCATCCCCACTGAACTTCACCGCCGTGGCGCCCTTCACCGGGCCGATCTGCGCGGTATCGCTCACTTGCAGCACCACCTCGCGGCGAAACTCCAGCGGACCCTGCACCACCGCGTGCGGGCCGATCACGACGTGCGGCAGGCGGTTGTTGGTGTTCCAGGTGAACCAGCCACCCGGCTTTTCGACCAGGATGCCGCCTTCGACATGGGAGTTGGCGCCCACGGTGATGTCGCCATTGGTCGTCTGGATACCGCCGCCCACATGAGCGGCATTGAGGGTGATACCGCCGTTGACGGTGCTCGCCTTGCCTTCCACATCGGTATGCTCACCCAGGCGGATAGCACCATTCGTAATGCTCACTGGACCAGTGACGCGGTTGCCAGCACCGAGGGTTGCTGAGCCGTTGACGATGTCGATCGCCGTCGCCTGGGATTTGTCGCCTAGCTCAATGGAGCCGTTGACGGTACTGGCCTTCTGCACGACAGCGTTGTCGCCGATGCGAACCGCGCCGTTCACGGTGCTCACGTCGCCAGCATGCTGGCCGGATTCGACATGCACGGTGCCATTGACCTTGCTGACGTCGTTATCCGCCGCCAGGGCGGACAGGGGCAGGGCCAGGGCAACTGCAAGGGTGATCAGATTGAGGCGCATAACGAACTCCATGTAGATGGATAGACCCGCCTAGGATGCCTGCAGGCGCCCTGGGGTTTAGCATGACCTTCGACAGGGGCCGGCCGCCGATTTGACGTACCCGCTATCGAGCCTCAACATTTCAGGTTTATCGCTGCGAATCCCGCCATGTACAAGCTCGTACTCATCCGTCACGGCCAGTCCCAGTGGAACCTCGACAACCGCTTCAGCGGCTGGGCCGACGTCGATCTCACCGAACAGGGCATGGCCGAAGCCGCCGAGGCGGGCCGTCTGCTCAAGGCCGAAGGCTACACCTTCGATGTGGCGCACACCTCGGTACTCAAGCGCGCCGTGCGCACGCTGTGGGGCGTGCAGGACGCCATGGACCTGATGTGGATTCCGGTGCATTTCGAATGGCGCCTCAACGAGCGTCACTACGGCGCGCTCACCGGCCTCAACAAGGCCGAGACCGCGGCGAAGTACGGCGAGGACCAGGTCAAGGTCTGGCGCCGCAGCTACGACATCCCGCCGCCGCCGCTGGATCGCGCCGCCAACGAGTCGGTGACCGATCCGCGCTATGCCAAGCTCGACCCGAAGGACATCCCGGATACCGAGTGCCTCAAGGACACCGTCGCCCGTGTGCTGCCGTACTGGCACGACGTGCTGGCGCCGGCGATCCGTACCGGCCAGCGCGTGGTGGTGGCCGCCCATGGCAACTCCCTGCGCGCCCTGGTGAAGTATCTGGACAACATCTCCGATGACGACATCGTCGAGCTGAACATCCCCAATGGCGTGCCCCTGGTGTACGAGTTCGATGCCGACCTCAACCCGCTGTGCCACTACTACCTGGGTGACGCCGAAGCGATTGCGGCCAAGATGGCCGCGGTGGCGAATCAGGGCAAGGCCAAGTAAGTCCGGGTCGGGTCATCGCGGGTGACGGGCGTCACTTGCGATGGCTGTGCCGAGTCAACCGCCAGCACGGGGCAGGTCCGATAAGCTGCGGACCATGTTCTCAGCGAAGGAATGCCGATGGCCCCGTCAGTGATCCCTTTCCTCATGCTGCCGTTGATGGCGTTCGCCGTCTGGCGCCGTGTGCGTGGCACTTTTGGGCGGCAGCCTATCCGCCGACAGCGCATGCTCGCTCGCATCGCCATTTTTGCGCTCCTTGGTGGGGGGCTGGCGTTGAGCGGCCTACATAACCTGCGCTTGCTGGAAGGCCTGCTGGGCGGTGCGCTCAGCGGTGCGTTGCTGGGGCTCGCGGGGCTGCGTCTGACTCGATTCGAGCGTGACGCGAGCGGCGCCGATGCCTATATCCCCAACCCTTGGATCGGCGGCCTGCTGTCCGTGTTGCTGCTCGCGCGCCTGGGCTGGCGCTTCATGGTGATGATGCCGCAACTGCAAGACTCCGCCGTGGCGCAATCCGCCCCCGCTTTTGGCAACAGCCCGCTGACCCTGGCCGTGTTCGGGCTCCTGATCGGCTACTACATCACCTATTTCGCCGGCTTGCTGGTGCATCACCGCCGCTTCGAGCGCACTCAGGCGCCGAGCGCTTCCTAGAGCGCGTCGTTGTCCAGCTCACCGGTGCGGATGCGGATCACCTGCTCCAGCGAACTGACGAAGATCTTGCCGTCGCCAATCTTGCCGGTACGGGCGGACTGCTGGATGGCTTCGACCACGCGATCCAGCTGATCGTCGGCCACCGCGACCTCAAGTTTGATCTTGGGTAGGAAATCGACGACATATTCCGCGCCGCGGTACAGCTCCGTATGGCCCTTCTGACGACCAAAGCCCTTCACCTCGGTGACGGTAATGCCCTGGACCCCCACTTCGGCCAGGGCTTCGCGTACATCGTCCAGTTTGAACGGCTTGATGACCGCAACCACCAGCTTCATGAGCTTTCCTCGAAATCGTAGGGTTCGGCACCCGCTGCCGTGAGACGCCATTTTGCCTGCGCAGGCCACGGGCTGTCGCCTGTGTCCTTAGCGTGTAGGAGAATGCCTACATCTTCTAGCGGAGCATCCTGATGGTGGCATTTAAAGACATGAATCTACACTGCCCCCCGACGAGCTCGAGGTGCTGTCCATGATGGATAGGCAGGATATCGACCAACTTGCCCAGCGTCTTGTTTCGTTGGTTCCAAATGGATTGACCCAGGCGCACCAGGATTTGCGCACCAACTTCAGCGATGTCCTGGCGCAGGGATTGCGCCGCCTTGATCTAGTCACCCGCGAGGAGTTTGAGGTCCAAAGCCAGGTTCTGGCGCGTACCCGCGCCAAGGTCGAGGCCTTGGAGAAACGAATCGCAGATCTTGAGGCCGGTGCTGCCCCCTAAAGGGTTGCGGCGCGGGTCCACGTCCCGGGAGCCGCCCCCGATCTGTCACCCTCACCCCGAGAACGATCGGGGGCGGCTGTTTTTTGTTCACAGGCTGCTTGAGGGATCCAACCCTGTGCATCAATCTGGCCGCTGTGCCCGCTTCTTTTGTGCTGTGCCGGCGCCATGAGCCTTGCTGTCACGCTTAGTCGTGCCCAGGAAGGCGTGACCGCACCGCAGGTGATGGTCGAGGTTCACCTGTCCGGCGGCTTGCCGGGCACCCATATCGTGGGTCTTCCCGAAGCCTCGGTTCGCGAAGCGCGCGACCGCGTGCGTGTGGCCATCCAGAACACCTCATTCGAATACCCGAACCGCAAGGTCACCGTGAATCTGGCGCCGGCCGAGCTGCCAAAGGATGGCGGTCGCTTTGATCTCGCCATCGCCCTGGGCATCCTGGCCGCCGGGGGCCAGGTCCCGCGCGAGAAACTGGATGACTGCGAGTTCCTGGGCGAGCTGGCGCTGTCAGGCGCGTTGCGCGGCGTGTCGGGCGTACTGCCGGCGCTGCTGCGGGCAAGGGCGCGCGGGCGCCGCGTTGTCGTGCCGCGCGCAAACGCGGCCGAGGCCGCCCTGGTGTCCGATGCCGATGTACTGGTAGCCGACACGCTGGCCGAAGTATGCGGCTGGCTGCGCGGGGCACAGGATCTCGCCCTACCAGCCGAAGCGTCCGGCGCCTGCACGGAATCGGGTGGCCCGGATCTCGCCGATGTACGTGGGCAGCGACAGGCGCGACGCGCGCTGGAGATAGCCGCCACCGGTGGTCATCATCTCTTGCTGGCAGGGCCGCCAGGCACCGGCAAGACCATGCTGGCCGAGCGCTTGCCGGGCATCCTGCCGCCGCTATCCGAGCTTGAAGCGCTGGAAACCTGCGCCGTGCTGTCGGTGGCCGGACAGACCCTGGACCCCTCGCGCTGGCGTCGACGCCCGTTCCGGGCACCCCATCACACGACCTCGGCGGTGGCGCTGGTGGGTGGCGGTTCGGTGCCGCGGCCGGGCGAGATTTCGCTGGCGCATAACGGCGTGCTGTTCCTGGACGAGCTGCCCGAATTCGGTCGGCATGTGCTGGATGTGCTGCGCGAGCCGATGGAATCGGGTCACATCGTGATCTCCCGGGCGGCGCGGCAATCGGCCTTCCCGGCCCAGTTCCAGCTGGTGGCGGCGATGAACCCGTGCCCATGCGGCTATGCCGGCGATCCGCGCCAAGCTTGCCGATGCTCGCCGGACCAGATCCAGCGTTACCGTGCGCGGATTTCAGGGCCGCTGCTGGACCGCATCGACCTGAGTGTCGAAGTGCCGCGCGTACCGCTGAGCGAGTTGGGCGCGCCACGCGGTGAACACGACGAGGACTCCGCGACGGTCCGGGCGCGCGTGGTGCGGGCGCGCAAGCATGCGTTGATGCGCGCAGGTCGCTCCAATGCAGAAATCAGCACGCGCGAACTGGAACGGGACTGCGCGCTGGGCCCGGCCGAGCGGCGGTGGTTCGATGCGGCGCTGGAGCGGCTGGGTTTGTCGGCCCGCGCCTATCACCGCACGTTGCGGGTGGCTCGCACCATTGCCGACCTCGATGGCGGGGCGGCCTTGCTGGACCGCTCGCATCTTGCCGAGGCGTTGACCTACAGGCGTTTCTGATAGGCCGCCGCTCGACCGGGGACAATTCTTGTACTGACGGGTATTGACTTGTTCCGAAAGCGGGGTAATATTTGTACCCGCTAGTTCGCAAATGAACTATGCCTGCCACCCCGGTATCGGTACTCCCTCCCCCTCCCCCGTCCGATACCGGGGCTTGGCCCCCTCCTCTTCCCTCGCATGGTTCTGTCCGCCGCACGGTGGACGTCGTCGCTGCGCGCGTGCTCCGATAGGGCCCGACGGACGCTCGAAGGGTCGCGCATGACGGCTGAGCTCGGACTGTTGCTGGTTTGCCTGCTGGGCGTCGGATTTCTTGCCCAGTGGCTGGCATGGCGGGTCAAACTGCCGGCCATCCTGTTCCTGCTGTTGGCGGGCCTCCTGCTTGGGCCGGTAGGTCATGTGGTGGCGCCGGACCAACTGCTGGGGCCGCTGCTGTTTCCCGTGGTGTCGCTGGCGGTGGCACTGATCCTGTTCGAAGGCAGCCTTACCCTGCGTTTCAGCGAGTTGCGGGGCATCGGCGGCGTGGTGCGTGGGCTGGTGACGTATGGCGCGGTGGTCGCCGTCCTGTTGCTGGCCGTGGCTGCACGCTATCTGGCGGGTTTGAGCTGGGAGATATCCCTGCTCTTTGGCGCGCTCACCTGCGTCACCGGGCCGACCGTGATCGCGCCGATGCTGCGCACGGTGCGGCCGAACGCACGCATTGCCAACATCCTGCGCTGGGAAGGCATCGTGATCGATCCGCTCGGCGCGTTGTTCGCCGTGCTCGTGTATGAAGCGATCGTGTCGCGCGAAGAAGGTCACACCATTGGCGTGTTCCTGTTGGTGATCGGTTGCGGCACGGCGATTGGCCTGGCGGCCGCGTGGTTGCTGGCCATCCTGCTGCGCCGTCACATGATTCCCGAGTATCTGCAGAACTACGGCGCCCTGGTGGCCGTGTTGCTCGCGTTTTCGTTGTCCAACGCCGTCACCCATGAATCGGGCTTGCTGGCAGTGACGGTGATGGGCATTGCGCTGGGCAATATGCGCGACGTGCACATGGACGACATTCTCGACTTCAAGGAAAACCTCACCACCCTGCTGGTGTCGGTGCTGTTCATCCTGCTTGCAGCCCGACTGGATTGGCCCTTGCCGGATGGCGTGTTGTGGTCGGGCGTGGCGATTTTCGTGGCCGCGCAGCTGGTGGTGCGCCCCATCACGGTGGTCATTGCCAGCGCCGGCAGTTCGCTGAATTGGCGCGAGCGCGCCTTGATTGCCTGGGTGGCGCCGCGTGGCATCGTGGCGGCCGCTGTGTCCGCCTTGTTTGCGTTGCGACTGGATGATCTGCAGCTGCCGGGTGCCGAGGCGCTGGTGCCCTTGGTATTCATCCTGATCGTCGGCACGGTGGTGTTGCAGAGCGCCACGGCGCGACCGCTCGCGCGCTGGTTGAAGGTGACTGAGCCCGACCCGCACGGCGTGCTGATCTATGGTTCGGATCAAGTGGCGCGCGCCGCCGCGCGAGCGCTTGTCGGCAGCGGATTCCAGGTCATCGTGGCGGACGAAGATTGGGAAGGTATCCGCCAGGCACGCATGGATGGATTGACCACGTTCTACGGTCACCCCGCTACCGCCTATGCGGAGCGACATCTCGACCTCACGGGTATCGGTCGATTGCTGGCGATGTCCACCCATCGCGAGCGCAATACCTTGGCCTGTGTGCACTACCGCCAGGAGTTTGGGCGCGAGCGCGTCTATCGACTGCGCAACGAAGGGCCGCAAGAAGCCAGCGAGCGCGATCAGCTGGCGCGGAGTCTGCGAGTGCCGCCGCTGTTCGCCGCCGATATGACGCATGAGCGATTCATCCAGTTGGTGGCGCAAGGCTGGCGCATCAAGTCGACACGCCTCACCACCACCTTCGACTGGCCGCACTTCATCGAACAACATGGTTCCGATACGGTGCTGTTGTTCGGCGTGGAAGAAAAAGGCGCGTTGCGCGTGGCGTCGGTGAAGCGAGAGCTGGAACCGCGCCCTGGTTGGACGGTGATTACGCTGGTGCCGCCACAAGTGACCGAACGATCCGCCTGATCGGCGCGAGCCGCATGCCTTGCGTGGCGTGCGCGGAGAGCATGGCTCTCCGCGCACGCGCCGGCATCCCTGCTGGCCTACGCGACACGCTGCTTCTGGTCAGGCGGCGCTCGCCTGGCGCGAAGCGTGGAACTGCTGTTCCTCGGTGGAACCCTTGAGTGCCGTCGTGGACGACTGGCCTTGCTGAATCGCCTGGGTCACGGCATCGAAATAGCCGGTGCCCACTTCACGCTGATGCTTCACGGCGGTGAAGCCACGCTCGGCGGCAGCAAACTCGCGCTCCTGCAGTTCCACGAACGCGCTCATCTGGCGGCGTGCGTAGCCATGGGCCAGATCGAACATGCCGTAGTTGAGGCTGTGGAAGCCGGCCAAGGTGATGAACTGGAATTTGTAGCCCATGGCGCCGAGCTCCTTCTGGAACCTGGCGATGGTGGCGTCGTCCAGGTTCTTCTTCCAGTTGAAGCTGGGCGAGCAGTTGTAGGCCAGCAGCTTGCCTGGGTACTTGGCGTGGATGGCCTCGGCGAACTTGCGCGCTTCTTCCAGATTCGGCTTGCTGGTTTCGCACCACACCAGGTCGGCATACGGCGCATAGGCGAGGCCACGGCTGATCGCCTGGTCCAGGCCCGGACGCACGCGATAGAAGCCTTCCACGGTGCGCTCGCCGGTCACGAACGGCTGGTCGTTCTCGTCAATATCGGAGGTGAGCAGATCGGCTGCGTCGGCATCGGTGCGTGCCACCAATAGGGTCGGCACGCCGAGCACATCGGCCGCCAGGCGCGCGGCGTTGAGCTTGTCCACGGCTTCGCGCGTCGGCACCAGCACCTTGCCGCCCATATGGCCGCACTTCTTCACCGAGGCGAGCTGATCCTCGAAGTGCACACCCGCCGCACCGGCTTCGATCATGGCCTTCATCAGTTCGAACGCATTGAGTACGCCACCGAAACCGGCTTCCGCATCGGCCACGATCGGCACCATCCAGTCGGTGTCGTCCAGACCCTCGGCATGATGCAGCTGGTCGGCGCGCAGCAAGGTGTTGTTGATGCGCTTGACCACCAGCGGCACCGAGTTGGCCGGGTATAGCGACTGGTCGGGATACATCTCGCCCGCGACGTTGGCATCGGCGGCGACCTGCCAACCGCTCAGGTAGATCGCCTGCAGGCCGGCCTTCACCTGCTGCATGGCCTGGTTGCCGGTGAGTGCACCCAGCGCGTTGACGAAGTCTTCCTTGTGCAGCGACTTCCACAACCGCTCGGCGCCGCGACGGGCGAGCGAATGTTCCACGCCCACCGTGCCGCGCAGACGCACTACGTCGGCAGCGGAATAATTGCGCTGGATACCGTTCCAGCGAGGGTTGTTGCTCCAGTCGAGAGCGATCTGGTCGGCGGTGGGCAGCGTGTTCTTCATGAGCATGTCTCCATTGCTTTTCGGTGTTGCGTTGATGCAACCAGTGGAAGGTCAGAGCTGTGCGTAGGCGGCCAGGGTGAGGAAGTCGCCGAGCTGATCGGCGTGAGTCAGTTTGGAAAGCAGGGCGGCAGCCTCGTCGGCACGAGCCGCGTAAGACGCACTGCTTTCGCGCAGGCGATGCGTGTGCTTGGTGAGCGCGTGATCGAACAGGGCGAGATCGATCGGCGCGTGATCGGTGAATTCGAGTGGACCGTGGTGCAGCCATTGCCAGATTTGCGCGCGGGCGATTTCCGCGGTGGCGGCGTCTTCCATCAGGTGATGGATCGGCACGCAGCCCTGGCCGTCCAGCCACGAAGCGGTGTAACGCAGCGCCACTTCGACGTTGTTGTCGAAGCCGGCGCGGCTGATCGAGCCGCTGCACGGTGCGATCAGGTGCTGGCGTGTCACGCAGACATCGGCACGCTCCACGCTCAGCTGGTTGGGCGAGGGCATGTACTTGTCGAACACTTCCTGCGCCACCGGCACCAGGGCGGGATGGGCGACCCAGGTGCCGTCGTGACCGGCCTGCACTTCGCGCAGCTTGTCGGCGCGCACCTTGGCCAGGGCGGCTTCGTTGGCGGCGTCGTCACCCTTGATCGGAATCTGCGCGGCCATGCCGCCCATGGCGAAGGCGCCGCGGCGATGGCAGGTTTGGATCAGCAATTCCGAATACGACTTCAGGAACGGCACCGTCATCAGCACCTGGCTGCGATCTGGCAACAGGCGATCGCCGTGGGCGCGGAACGTCTTCAGGTAGGAAAAAATGTAGTCCCAGCGTCCGCAGTTGAGGCCGACGATGCGGCCGCGCAGCGCGTGCAGGATCTCGTGCATCTGGAATGCGGCCGGCAGCGTCTCGATCAGCACGGTGGCCTTCATGCAGTCCGGCGGCAGGTCCAGCTCGCCTTCAGCGGCGGACATCACGTCGTTCCACAGCGCGGCCTCTTCCATTGCCTCGAGCTTGGGCAGGTAGAAGTAGGGGCCGAGATCGCGCGCCTGCAGGTGGCGGGCGTTATGGAAAACATACAGGCCGAAGTCGACCAGGGCACCGGCCATCGGCTCGCCGTCCACGGTGATATGGCGTTCCGGCAAGTGCCAGCCGCGCGGGCGCACCACCAGCACGGCGGGATTGGGCTGCACGCGGTAGGGCTTGCCCTCGGGCGAGACGTACGCAATCGAGCCGTTCACGGCGTCGCGCAGGTTGATCTGGCCGTCGACCTGGTTGGCGAAGGTGGGGGCCGAGGAATCCTCGAAATCCGCCATGAACACCTTCGCGCCGGAGTTGAGCGCGTTGATGATCATCTTGCGCTCGACCGGGCCGGTGATCTCGACGCGGCGGTCGCGCAGGGCGGCGGGGATGGGAGCCACCGCCCAGCTGCCCTCGCGAATGGCAACGGTATCCGTGCGGAAGTCAGGCAGCTCGCCGGCGTCGTAGCGGGCCTGGCGCAGTTTGCGCGCGGCCAGCAGTTCCAGGCGGCGAGCGTCAAAGCGGCGATGCAGGTTGGCCAGGAAGGTCAGCGCGTCGGGGGTGAGGATGGCGGCATGCTCCGGCCCCGTGGCGCCATGGACCTGTGCCGGGTGGATGAGGACGCGTTCCTTGGGGACAGCCATGGCGAAACTCCGTGATGACGATGCGATGACACTAGGTCACGGAGAATTGATTTGACAAAGCAAATGTTTCAATTTTTGCTATTATCATTCTTAATACTTAGTGCAACTACTTGAGTTGTAAGCCATGAAATCGGTTCAACCGATGCTGAAGAAGACCAAAACAGCACTTCCCGAGCCATCCAGGCGACGAAAAGGCGATGAATCGATCGCCAGCGAGTCGGGCCGGTTCTATTACAAGGGCAACCGCCAGAAGCAGATGCGAGCCTTCGTCTACACGGTGAAGCTGGGCACGCTGACCCGCGCCGCCGAGGCGCTGTTCTTGTCTCAGCCCAGCGTGAGCCTGCAGTTGCAGGCGTTGGAACGGGAGCTGGGGGTCAGCCTGCTCGAGCGTCGGCGCCGCCGCATCAATCTCACCGACGCGGGCGAGGCCCTGTACGAGCTGGCGCGACCGCTGGTGGAGGGCTGGGAGAACCTGGACCGCGATTTCCACGCCAAGGTGAAGGGCATGCAAGGCGGTCGCCTGACCATTGCGGCGGGCAGCTCGACCATCCAATACCTGTTACCCGACCTGGTGCGACGCTACCGCGAGCGCTTTCCCTCGGTGCAGCTGCAACTGGCCAATGTCACCGGCAAGGACGGGCTGGCCCTGCTGCGCGCGGACGAAGCGGACTTCGCCGTGGGTTCGATGCTCGACGTGCCCAACGACATCGCCTGGGCACCGGTACATCACTACGACCCGATGCTGATCACGCCGCTGGATCATCCGCTGGCGGCCAAAGAAAGGATCACGCTGGAGGATCTATCGCCTTATGGCTTGATCCTGCCGCCGCAACGACTATCCACTTATCGATTGGTGGACCTGGTCTTCCAGCAGCGTCAGGTGCCTTATAGCGTGGCCATTGAAGTAGGTGGCTGGGACGTGATCAAGGAATACGTCGCGATGGGGCTGGGCATCTCCATCGTCACGGGCATCTGCATCACCGAGGCCGATCGCTCGCGTTTGGCCGTCCGAAACATGAAGCAGTATTTTCCGCAGCGCAGCTATGGCGTGGTGATGCGCAAGGGCAAGTTTCTCAGTGAGGAGGCACGGGCCTTTGTCGATCTGGTGCGTCCCGGTTTATTGACGCATCGCGATTACGACGAGTCGGGGCATTCCGAGCGGTAGTCCCAGCTCGTGTAGGAGCGC